>CAZDBQ010000040.1:0-6654 GCA_964503765.1 uncultured Planctomycetia bacterium
CCGCGATGCTTTGGTACCCCGCGACGGATTCGATCAAGCCAAAGTCCAAGGCGATTTTTATCCCATCGTTTGGCGCGCTGCGCGTCATGAGAGAAGACATTAAAGAGATTATTTGTTCGTTTGACTTGAAGGAGACAAAAATAATTTTACGCCCCAAGCCGTACGAACCACCCGCGGCACGCAAAGAAAAGCCACGTAAGAAAGATTTGAGGGTTTCAGATTCCTCGAGCGTTTCAAGCTCAGAAAGACCCTCTGACGGCAGGTGGACTGGCGGTAATTTCGCACTGTCGAAAGAAGACCGGCGTAAGAGAGAGGAAGTTTCGAGGGTTTCAAGCTACGAAAGGCCGCATGAGGAGGTCCCGACGGCTTCTGAACCGTACAAAGCGATGGCGAAGCCCGAAGAAAAGCCGCACAAGGAGGCCTCGAGGGTTTCAGACTCTTCAAGTGTTTCAAACGGCGAAAGGCCGTTTGAGGGGAGATGGGCTGGCGGGGATTTTGCGCTGGCGAAAAAAGACCGGCGTGAGAAATTTGTCAGCTAAAAAGGAGTAGTCATGTCAGGCCATTCTAAGTGGGCATCGATCAAGCACAAAAAGGGAGCGCTGGACGCCAAGCGCGGGGCCCTTTTTACAAAAGTTATTAAGGAAATCACCGTGGCTGCCAAAAATGGCGGAGGCAATCCGGACTCTAATCCCAGGCTCAGAACCGCGCTCGCGAAGGCGAAGGAATCGAACATGCCCGCGGATAATCTCGACCGCGCGATCAAAAAAGGAACGGGTGAGCTGCCAGGCGTCATCTATGAGGAAATCGCGTATGAAGGATACGGACCGGGCGGAGTGGCCATACTGGTGGAAGTCCTCACGGACAACAAAAATAGGACCGCGTCGGAAATAAGGAATATTTTGGAGAAAAGAGGCGGCAATATGTCCGGCGCGGGTTCCGTAGCCTGGCAGTTTCATAAAAAAGGTTTTATCGTTGTTAAAAAAGAAGCGATGGACGAGGAAAAACTCATGACCATCGCGCTCGATGCCGGCGCGTCTGATTTCAATACGCAGACGGATGTTTATGAAATAACCACAGAGCCCCATGATTTTGAGAAGGTTAAAAAAGCGGTTTTAGACGCTAAGATTTCCACGGAGAGCGCCGAGGTGACGATGATTCCCTCAGTGACCGTTAAATTAAGCGTCAATGACGCGAAAAATATTCTGGCGCTGATGGATGTGTTGGAAGAGCACGAGGATGTTCAGCACGTTTATGGGAATTTTGATATTCCCGACGAAGTGTTGCAAAGCCTTCTGTAGCATGACGGGTAACGCGTGAGGATATTAGGCGTTGACCCCGGTCTCAGAGTCACAGGCTACGGCGTCATTTCAGTCTCAAGCGCCGCCGGAAGCCAGGAATTATCGCTGATTGAGGCCGGCATCATTAGAACCAATGCCAAGGCGGGGATAGCTGATCGCCTTCAGAAAGTTCACGATTCGCTTGCGGAACTCATCGGCGAACTTAAGCCTGATGTATTGGTGATCGAAAAGCTCTTTGCACATTATAAGCACCCGGCAACGGCGATCTTGATGGGGCATGTGCGCGGCGTCGTATGTCTCTTGAGCGGAACCAAAAGTGTGCCACTTGTCAGTATCGCCTCTACTCACGTTAAAAAATCTGTGACCGGCCAAGGACACGCAGGTAAACTTCAGGTTCAGAGGATGATTCAACACACGTTGGGACTCAAAACTATGCCTGAGCCGCCGGATGTGGCGGATGCGTTAGCGGTGGCGGTCTCCTACGCGTTTAGTATTAGAAAAAAATGATATCTCAAATTACCGGTACGATTGAGAATTTTACGGAAAACACCCTGACGGTGAACACGTCGGGTTTGTCGTACGAAGTTTATATCCCTACCGCGATCATGAAAAGTTTTGACGGCCGGCTCGCAAGGGAAGCAAAAGTCTCGCTCATCACCTACCATTATTATCAGACGGATCCCTCCAAAAGCATTCCGATATTAATTGGATTCTCGAACCGCATTGAAAAAGAGTTCTTTGAGAAATTCATCACGGTGTCCGGCGTGGGGCCGAAAGCAGCCGTGAGGGCGCTGAGCATGCCGATCCCTGATATTGCCCAGGCAATTGATTCGGGAGATCTTAGTTACCTGAAGTCGCTTCCGGGAATAGGGGAGCAGCGAGCGAAGGAAATTATAGCCAAGCTTCAGGGCAAGATGGGGAAGTTTGGCCTCATGCAGGGCTCAACCGGACAAGCCCCAAAACAAAATCAGGCGGCCAACACCCAGGAAGACGCGCTGGAAGTGCTGCTGCAGCTTCAATACAAGAAGGATGAGGCCAAAGAGATGCTCCGGAAGGCCTTTCTAAGGAAGCCGGATCTTAAGACGACGGAAGAGATTTTGAATGAAGTTTATAAGCAGAAGAAGGGCATCTAGCTAAGAGGGCGTAATGACAGAAGAAAAAGAGCCTGGGACAGAAGGAAAGCCGCGGAAAGAGAAAGCTCCGCTTCGCGAGAAGATCAGCTTTGAGCGAGTTGAAAGAGAAAAGCTCGCGGCGACGCAGACCGAAGATGTAGACGGCGTCATTGAAATATCCCTACGCCCTTCGAAGATAGCGGAATTTGTGGGGCAGGAGAGTTTGAAAGAAAATCTTGCGATCACGCTTCAGGCCGCTAAAAAAAGAAATGAGCCTTTGGAGCATATTTTGCTTTCGGGCCCGCCCGGGCTTGGAAAAACGACACTGGCGCATATTGTGGCCCACGAAATGGGCGCAAAAATTATGGCGACCAGCGGACCCGCGATTGAGCGGGCCGGGGACCTGATCGGTATTTTGACCAATTTGGAAGAGGGGGATATTCTTTTTATCGACGAGATTCATCGGCTCTCCAAAGTGGTTGAGGAGTTTGTGTACCCCGCGATGGAGGATTGCAAAATCGATTTTGTGGTGGATAAGGGGCCGTACGCCAAGACGATCAAATTCGCTTTAAAGCGCTTCACCTTGATCGGGGCCACGACTCGTCAGGGACTTTTAAGCTCTCCGCTAAGGGACCGCTTTGGTGTGTCCTTTCATCTGGATTTTTATGAGCCGGCTGATTTGACAAAAATTATTGAAAGGTCGGCCAAGCTTCTTTCGATCCCCATTGACGCGGAGGCGGCGCTGGAATTGGCCCGCCGCTCTCGTGGAACCCCCCGAATCGCCAATAAGCTTTTACGGCGAGTGAGGGATTACGCGCAGGTGAAGTCGCACGATAAAATTTCTCAGGAGATAGTGGATAAGGCGCTCCTGGGATATGGCATCGATAATCGCGGGCTGGATGAGCTTGACCGCAAGGTCCTGCGCGCCATCATTGAGATTTATTCCGGTGGGCCCGTCGGCGTCGAGTCTTTGGCGGCGACTTTGAATGAGGAGGTGGATACAATCGTGGATGTCGTTGAGCCGTTCCTTTTAAAAAACGGGTACCTGAAACGGACTTCACGGGGAAGAGAGGCCGCGCCGCTTGCGTACAAGCATTTGCAAATTTCCGCTGGTTCCCGGAAATCGCAGGAACTTTTTAAATAAGCGGTTGATTTACTGAAATCATGAAAAAAACAATAATCGCAGCCGGCCTGACAATCATCTTGTCAGGTTTATTTTTTTCCCAGGCTTCTGAAGGCCTCGCGGCTCCACTGCCCAAAGTCCGCGTCTTGATCGCTGGGAACGAAAAATCATTTCGATTAACTGTGAAAGGAGCTTACACGATCAAGGCCTTGCCGTCACTCCAAGTTCTTAAAAAAGGTCAGGGCCTTGCGGGGGCTTCACTCGTGATGACTCCTACCGGCCTAAAACTGGGCAACGAGAGTTTGCCCGCGAGGGGCATTCGGATTGAGCCCGCGGCCGAGAGAGATTTATATCTTAATAAATCAAGGTTTCGCGGGTTTATTGATATTCATAAAAACGCCAATGGCACTTTATACGCGATCAACCATTTGGGGATGGAGGGTTATCTCTACGGGGTCCTGCACCACGAGGTGGCTCCTTGGTGGCCGATGGATGCATTGAGGGCCCAGGCGATCGCGGCCAGAACCTACGCCCTTTATCAGGTTCAGGTGAGCAAGGTTCAGGAGTTTGATTTAAAGAGCAGCACCAGCTCACAGGTTTACGGCGGAAGCACCTCGGAGCGATACCGGACCAAACGAGCTGTGGACCAGACGGCGGGCAAGGTGCTGACTTACGCGGGAAAAGTTTTTCCGGCCTATTTTCATGCCACCTGTGCAGGGCTTACGGCGGCGGCTAAGGAGCTTTGGAAAATTGACCTCCCGCCCTTGGCCGGAAACGCTAAGTGCGGTTATTGCCGGATTTCTCCCCACTATTACTGGGAGGCGAAGGTGCCTCTTTCGGAGATTGAGGAAAAGATGAATAAAAACGGTCGGCCCGTGGGGCAGATTTTGAAGATAGAGGTGATTTCTCAGACGCCTTCCGCCAGGGTCGGAAGCCTGCGCATCACTGGAACGAGCCAGGAGACGGTCATGGCTGCCAAGGATTTTAGGATATGGGTGGGGGGAGACAGGATTCGCAGCACGTCGTTCGCCGTCGAGATTCGCGAGGACATGGCCGAGTTCCACGGAAAAGGCTGGGGGCATGGCGTCGGATTATGCCAGTGGGGGGCGTTCGGCCAGTCTTTATTGGGGCATTCTTATGAAAAAATAATCGGATTGTATTATCCCGGCTCGAAGATTGTAAATTATGAATCTCAGTGATTTTGACTACCCGCTTCCCAAAGAGTTAATTGCCCAGAAACCCCTTTCTACCAGGGATGCTTCACGCCTGCTTGTGATTGATAGAAAAAGCGGTGAGCTGCACGACAGGTACTTCTCTGACATAATCGAGTATTTACCCGCTGGAGACGTCCTTGTTTTAAACAACACGAAGGTTTTTTCGGCGAGAATTTTGGGGAAGAAGAAAAAGACGCAAGGGAAAGTCGATATTCTGCTTTTGGCGCCCTATCAAAGAACATCATCGCCGGGAGCAGACTACACTTCCGCCGGGGAAGCCGAGGAGTACCAGACAAAAAAGATTTGGAGATGCCTGGTTCAGCCCGCCCTCAGGGAGGGGCAGGAGATTGAGTTTGAAGGACAGGCCGCCGAAGCGGTGTTTATCAAAAGGGACACCGATGGCATTCCGCTGATTGAATTTAAGGGCGTCGAGGATGTGAAGGCTTTTGCCGAAAAAATAGGCACCATGCCGCTACCGCCTTATATTAAAAGAGAGGCAGACCTTTCGGATAAGGACTCCTACCAAACCGTTTACGCTAAGGAAGAGGGGGCTGTCGCGGCACCGACGGCCGGTCTGCATTTCACCAAAGAATTGTTGGAGAAGATAGAAAAGAAGGGGATTCAGGTGCTGACGGTGACGCTTCACGTGGGTTACGGCACTTTCAAGCCCGTGGAAGATCTAGAAAATCATAAAATGCATTCGGAGGCATTTGAGCTCAGTCCGGAGGTAGCCGAGAAAATCAATCGCGCCAGATCCGAGAAAAGAAAGGTGTGGGCCATTGGCACGACAGCCCTTCGTGTGTTGGAGACCTGCGTGCAGAAAAAGAAATTAATCGCCGGCAGCGGAGAAACGGATCTTTTTATCAAAGATCCTTTTGAGTTTGAGGCGACAGACCACCTCGTCACCAATTTTCATCTTCCAAAAACGACGCTTCTTCTGCTAGTATCTGCTTTTATGGGAGAGAAGTTGAGGAAAAAAGCTTACGAGCACGCGGTTGAAAAGAAGTATCGATTCTACAGCTATGGCGACGCGATGTTGATTATTTAATATGCTTAAAAAATATATTCCTTTTTTAATTTTAGGACCTGTCTCCAACGCCCTGTGGGCGGGTTGGGCGCTCCCGGAGATCAATGAGCAGGGTACGCCGCTTGAAACTGTTCAGTGGATAGCGGTGCAGGCGCTTTTGCCTTTGGTATTTTGCATGCTCCTAGTGCTCAAGCATAGGCTCGCTTTCTGGGGACTGATGATTTATAGCGGCTTTATCATTTTATTTGGGGTGGGTGTTTTCGGATGGGCCCTGATGGGGCCGGGCACTCCTCTTTCCGTGTACGCCGTGTGCCTCATGCTTTTTGTAATGGGCTTCGGGCTTCTTTATCAATCAATGAAGGATCTAAATTTTGGAAAGAAAGGCAGGAAGTTTTATACAGAAGACTGAGTTTCTCCCAACGCTTAAAATTCTTCACGAAGACAGCCGCACCAAAGCAAGAACCGGGATTTTAAAAACCGCTCATGGCGACCTGCGCACGCCGGTTTTTATGCCGGTCGGTACCCAGGCCACCGTAAAGACTATCTCGAATCAGGAACTTCTTGACGCTGGCGCTCAGATTATTCTTTCAAACACCTACCACCTTTATCTTCGCCCGGGGGAGAAGCTGATCGGAGAGGCCGGCGGCCTCCATCAATTTATGAGCTGGAAAAAACCAATTCTGACGGACTCCGGCGGCTTCCAAATCTTTAGCCTCGCGAAGCTTAATAAAATAAAAAAAGAAGGTGTGGAATTTCAGTCACACATTGACGGCTCCAAACATTTTCTTAGCCCGGAAGATGTGGTTCGCATTCAAACGACGTTTGGCAGCGATATTTTGATGCCGCTTGATGAATGCTTGAAGCATCCCTCCGAAAGAGG
>CAZDBQ010000041.1:0-3156 GCA_964503765.1 uncultured Planctomycetia bacterium
CATACCCGCGTCAAATTTTTTCTGTTCCGTCTTCAACACCTCATCTGAAAACATTCAGATACTTCGGAAGTCCAAATTTTTCCAAAGGTTTTCTACTCCCTGACGGGGATAGCCCTGTGGGGGTGTTTTATAGTACATCAATTTCCGCAGCTTTAAATGAACCATGCGTCTCAACGGAGATACATGCAATTACGTTCAACGATTGATCCCGCCTAGACTGTTCCGTCCCACCTAAGTGACCCCAGTTTTGAGGGGGTAAATCCCACCTATATGGCCCCAGTTTTAGGGGGGTAAATTCCGGGTATTTGGACCCACCTTGTTCGATGGTTTACGATGTCTCCAAAATCAATCAAAGGAGACATTGTGAAACACATAACAAGGAGGCGGATGATGGATCGAAAAATTGTAGAGTTATTGATACACGGAACTGGGGTTAATGAGATAGCCAAAACCCTTCATATTGCAAAGCGGCGAATCCGTACGTTAAGAAAAAAAGCTAAAGCATGCGGATATTTGGATGAATGGGATAAGCCGGGTTCAACACCCTTGCCAGCGTATCCAGAAGGATTGTTCCCTGATTTTATTGATGGAAGGACGCTGCATCTTTCGCCTTCACACCAGCTTTTAGAGCCTCATCGATCATGGATCAAGGAGCGTCTTGAAGCTGGCTGGCATTTGGTAACAGTCTATGAAGAGCTGCCCGTTCCCGGAATAAGTCGATCAAGTTTCTATCGTTATCTTGCCCGCAATGGCCTTAACCGCCTCGGTGAGAACCATCGTGTTATTCCAGAAATCATTCACATGCCAGGCTCGGCATTGCTCCTGGATTGGGGAAAGCTTTGCGATGTCACAGTCCATAGCGTAGCTGGCAGTCCCCGCGGGATAGATTCTGTAACGGGAAAGAAGGCCCCTCTTTGGATTTTCGTCGGGGTATTGGGCTTTTCCAGATACATGATGGTGCGGCTGGTGTGGACCAATGATACGATCACGACGCTAAAGGCCATTGAGAGCATGTTCCAAGAGCTTGGAGGCGTGCCCCATAAACTGGTCATAGACAATCCTAAATGTTTTGCCCTGATTGCTTCAAAGTATGAACCGCTGCTCAATCCCGCCTTTGAGCGATTTGCCTCTCATTTTAGTTTACTCATCGAATGCCTTCCACCCGGAGACCCTCAAAAGAAAGGAAAGGTCGAAAGATCGATCCCATACGTTCGAAGGCTTTATGAAGCACACGGCAGTGATTGGAAAGGGCTGGAAGAAGCGGCAGAGTACATGGGAAGAAAAATAGTGATTGCCAATGAAAGAAGGCATGGAACGACATTCAAGAAACCCAGAGATCTGTATTTAAACGAAGAGAGGAATACGCTTAAACCTCTACCGAATCTTGCGTATGAAGTGGAACAATATCATGAAGGGCTGGTCAGAAAAGACGGGCATGTTCGGTTTCAAAATAAATACTACTCTGTGGACGAGAAATACGTGAATGAATCCGTTATAGTCCTGGGCGACTCAAAGCAGGTCTCGATTTATCACAAGGGGAGTCTCTTGGAAGTTCATCCCAAAATAACGGATCCTTACCGATCCAAATCCACCAAGACTCACCATTTAAAGCCATGGGAAAGGGCTCTTGAGGATCATTCCTGGTATCGGGAGCGTGCGGCCAGGCTCGGGCCTCATGTTGAGGAAATGATCGTCGCATTACTCAAGCAGGGTCATGGATTTATTGACACGCGCAAGATCTGGGGAATCCTAAGCCTGGATAAACGATACCCAGGTCAAGCCCTTAATGCGGCCTGTCAGCAAGCAATCGCGCTGGACTCTCTTAGCTATCGAACCGTCAAGGGATTTTTAGAACTTGGAGGACCTAAGCAGGACACAGAGGGTTACGCGCTTGCCAAGAACACAAATAAACATAAATTTATTCATCCCCTATCAGACTACGAGGCCCAGATGGGACTATTTGCGTATTCAACTAAGGAGAAAGAAGATCATGAATGTAGAAACGATTAAACAACAGTTCAAGACATTAAAACTACCGACAGCCGTGCGGGAATTGGAGGCGGTTATTTCTAAGCACAAACAAGCTGTATCACTGCATTGGGTATCGGAATTATTGGAACGAGAAATTGATGATCGCAAGGAAAGGGCGCTTCAAAAGAGAATCGCGCAGGCCTGTTTTCCTGAAGTCAAGACTCTGGAATCCTTCGATTGGAAATTCAATCCAAAAGTTGACAAAGACAAAATTGAAGAACTTGCGTCTCTTGAGTTTATGAAGAACAATCAAATCGCCCTCATGCTAGGCAATGCTGGAACAGGGAAAACCCACATCGCATTGGCCATTGGAGTCCTTGCGGCCAAAGGGGGAGCCCGAGTGTATTGCACCAGTGCGAAGAGACTAACGCAAGAGATTACGGTAGCAAGACTTAGAAACAACCTGGATCTATTATTTAAAAAAGTCTTATCCGCGGATCTTTGGATTATTGATGACTGGGGAGTTGTTTCAATGAGCCGAGAAATCTCAGAGGAGGTCTTTGATCTATTGGATCGAAGAAAATACCATAGCTCGATGATCCTGACCTCCAATCGCGACATCAAGGAATGGAATGAAGTCTTCCATGATCCAGTCTTGGCTAATGCCACGATCGATAGAATCTTTGATCGCGCTGAAATTGTGATCTTTGAGGGAAAAAGCTATCGATTAAAGGGCAGAATCACCGTGCCTGCTTTCAACATGCCTGAAGTCAGAACGAAAAACAAAACGGAAATAGTCCCCGGAAGGGACAAACCAGAAGATTAAAACACCTACAGGGGGGGGTGACCATCATGACGACTCAAAAAGTCGTCATGATGGTCACCTGGAAAGACAAAAAAGAAATAAAACAACCGACAAAAAAAGACCAAAAAAACAACGCGCAATTGCAATAAAAACGATGATAAAAACTATAAAGAAATTGCTATGAAATGGGGGTATAAGTTACACTAAAAAAGATTTCGAACAAGGTGGGTCCAGATAGGTGGGACGACACTGGGGCCAAGTAGGTGGGACGCGACAGTCATTGGTCCTGCAAGTAAAGTTATGAGATCTTTTTGCTTGAATGTGTCGCGTCTTCGATGGATCTAATTAAGTTTTGCGCCCAATCTCCAGTGAACGCTTTT
>CAZDBQ010000042.1:0-4159 GCA_964503765.1 uncultured Planctomycetia bacterium
ACTTCCGCCGGTCTGATACTCGGTCACCCGCGTCTCAAAGAAGTTTTTCTCTTTTTTAAGATCGATGATCTCGCTCATCCAGGGGAACGGATTCTCCGAACCGTACTGCTTGGGAAGTCTAATCTTTTCAAGGCGCCGGTCAGCGACGTACTGGATGTACTCCTTGAACATCTCCGAGTTAAGCCCTAAAACGCCGTTCGGCAGGCAATCCTTCGCGTAAGTGTATTCGAGAACAACCCCTGTCTTGATCTTTTCGATGACAGAGTGTTGGAACTCAGGAGTCCAGATATCCGGATTTTCGTCGACGATAGCGTTAATCGCGTCGAGACCGAAATTCATGTGCATGCTCTCGTCTCTTAAAATGTATTGGATTTGTTCGCCTGCTCCGACAAGGCGGTTCTGTCGGTTGAAGGACAAAAGCATCACGAAACCGCTGTAGAAGAAAATCCCCTCCATGATGGCGTAATAGCCGATCAGGTTGTCCAGAAGCCTCTGTTTACCCTCGTAGGTCGAGGCATCAAAATCCGGCCTGATAATGTGCTCCGTCAATTTCATCTGGAACTCACCCTTATCATAAATTCTGGAGACCTCCCGGTACATATTGAAGATTTCCCCGTCATCCATCGACAGCGACTCAATGATGTACTGGTAGGCGTGGATGTGGATCGCCTCTTCGAACGCCTGGCGCAACAGGTACTGCCGGCATTCCGGGTTATCCACAAAACGGTAAACGGCCAAAACAACGTTGTTGGCGACAATCGTATCGGCGGTTGAGAAAAAGCCGAGATTTCTTTTAATCACGCGCCTCTCGTCTTCAGTAAATGCGTTTGGGTCCTTCCACTGCTCGATATCTTTCTGCATTGAGACTTCCTGCGGCATCCAGTGATTGGCACAGGCGTCTAGGTAATACTGCCAGGCCCACTTGTACTTGATGGGCACCAGCTGATTGACGTCTACGACCCGGTCGTTGTTAATGATTCGTTTCTTATCGACGGATACTCGCTCTTTGGTCATTCTCAAAGACTCTGACATTTTTATACCCTCCTGGTAAAAACTTGGATTACTGGCACGCTTCGCAATTCTCTCCCTTTTCAATGCTGCACTGCTGTTTGGCCAGCTCTTCCGGTGTCTGCGGCACCGGGGCAGCCTCAACCTTATTTTTCTGGCCTATGGAATTGCCGTATTTATTCACGTCCAGCGTGCTCTTCTCAATCCGGGTCGCGCCCATGGATCTGAGATAATACGTGGTTTTAAGTCCGCGCTCCCACGCAAGCATGTACATGTCGTTGAGCTTTTTGCCGTTGGGCTGCGCCTGGAAGAGATTGAGGGATTGACCCATGTCGATCCACTTCTGCCGGCGGCTGGCGGCCTCAACGATCCATTCGTAATCGATTTCAAACGTCGTCGGGTATTTCATCTTAAGTTCCTGCGGAACGCGGCCGATTTCCTGCACGCTTCCGTCAAAATACTTAAGGTCATCCATCATTTCCTTGTCCCAAAGCCCGCGGGCTTTTAGATCCTGCACAAGATACTCGTTGCAGACCGTGAACTCCCCCGACAGATTGCTCTTCACAAAAATGTTCTTGTAGGTCGGATCGACGCAAGAACTCACGCCCACAATATTCGCGATCGTCGCCGTGGGGGCAATGGCCATGACGTTGCTGTTACGGATGCCATGTTTTTTGAGAGCCTCTCTGACCTGAGGCCAATCCAATCGGCATGTTCTGTCAACTGAAAGGAATCCGCCCCGCTCCTTTTCAAGAAGATCCACGGTGTCAATCGGCAGCAGGCCCTTGCTCCATTTTGATCCTTGATAGCTCAGATAAGCGCCCTTTTCCTTCGCCAATTCAATCGAGGCTAATATCGCGTAATAGGAAACGGCCTCCATGCTTTCATCCGCGAACTCAACCGCTTGCGGTGAGGCGTAACTCAAGTTCTGAATATAGAGCGCGTCCTGAAAACCCATCACCCCAAGCCCGATGGGACGATGCCTTAAATTCGCGTTCTTGGCCTCTATAGTGGGGTAATAATTAATGTCGATCACGTTGTCCAGCATTCGGACAGCGGTCGTGACTGTATTCTTAAGAAGCTCCTTATCGAGCCCGTTCGCAGTGGTGTGGGCCACGAGATTCACGGATCCCAAATTACAGACAGCCGTCTCGTCTTTGGAAGTATTGAGGAGTATCTCCGTACACAAATTAGAGCTGTGCACGACTCCCGCGTGGTCCTGCGGCGATCTTACATTGGAGGGATCTTTCCAGGTAATCCAGGGGTGTCCCGTCTCAAAGAGCATACTCAGCATTTTTCTCCATAACTGAACGGCGGAGACCACTTTGAACTTCCTAATCTTCCCCTCTTTGGCAAGCGCCTCATATTCTTCGTAGCGCTTTTCAAAGGCCTGTCCGAAAAGATCGTGAAGGTCCGGTGTCTCGCTGGGGGAAAAAAGAGTCCAGTCTTTGTCGCCCTTCACCCGCTTCATAAAAAGATCGGGGATCCAATTGGCAGTATGCATGTCGTGCGTCCTGCGCCGGTCATCCCCTGTATTTTTCCTAAGCTCGAGAAACTCCTCGATATCCATGTGCCATGTCTCAAGGTACGCGCACGTGGCGCCCTGACGCTTGCCACCCTGATTCACCGCGACGGCCGTGTCGTTGGCCACTTTAAGGAACGGGATCACGCCCTGGCTTTTGCCGTTGGTGCCCTTGATTCTTGAGCCCATCGCGCGAACGTTCGTCCAGTCATTGCCCAAGCCGCCGCTCCACTTTGAAAGCATCGCGTTGTCCTGGATGCATTTAAAGATGTGAAGAAGGTCATCCCCAACCGTCGTGAGAAAACAAGAGGACAATTGCGAATGAAGCGTGCCGGAATTAAAAAGTGTCGGCGTCGACGAAACAAAACGGAAGGTCGACAGGAGATCGTAGAACTCAATCGCCTTTTGGTTTTTAGTGGCCCCTTCGCTTTTGGCAAGGCCCATCGCGACTCTCATCCAGAAAACCTGGGGAAGCTCAAGACGCCTCTCCTCCCAATGGATAAAATACCTGTCATAAAGCGTCTGAAGGCCCATGTATTTAAAGAGCAGGTCGCGTTCGGGTTTAAGGTGCCTTCCCAATAGCCCCAAATCAAACCCCAGAAGATCCGGACTTAAAAGCTCAAGCTCGATCGCCTTATGGATGTAACGCCCCAGGTAGCTGTGGTACTCCACTTTTATCTGGTCAAAACTCACAGGCATCCCCAACGCTTCCCGGTAGGCGTCCAACAGCAAAAGGCGCGAGGCCGCGTAGCTATAGTTGGGCTCCACCTCGATGAAAGAGCGCGTCGACATGATATTGGACGCGGTGATTTGTTTTTCGCTGATGCCGTTGAAATAATTTTTAAGACTTTCTTTCAAAATCACATCGGCGTCTACATTCTCGAGTCCGCTGCAGCAAGTCTTAATTTGAAAACGCAACTCCTCCAAATCCAAAGGTTCATTCTGGCCCTGGCTGTTTTTAACCTGAATATTTTTTGCCCATTCAAAAGAAACTTCCTGGGTCACCGCCTTGGCTTGCCTTGTTTTCCTTCTTTCTTCGCGGTAAACAATGAAGCGCTTGGTGACCTCGTAAAAACCAGAGGCCACGAGAGTTTTTTCGACGAGGTCCTGAATTTCTTCAATATTAACGATTGCGCCCTGAGGCCACAATGTCCTTATTTCTGAGACCACCTTATCAGAAAGCTGTCTTGCGTGCTCAATCTCGGCCTCGGAAAGTTCCTGCTGATTATTGGCCGCGCGAAAGGCCTTCGCGATAGCGACTGTAATTTTCTCGGGTTTGAAGGAAACGACTTTGCCGTCGCGTTTGGTCGTCTTATACAACTCAAAAACAGCTCGGCTATCGCCGTGCTGACGACGATAGTTGGAATAACTCTCACCAATTTCTTTGAAGCCATTTTCATGGAGCTGACGAATGACCTCATCCTGAATCTCTTCAACCGTCAGATGCGCTCTTTTATGGGCGCGCTCTTCGAGCGCCTCAAACACGCAGACAGCCACTTTCTCAACGTGCTTGGCGGACTCCGCTGACAGGTCGGCCTCACGGGGGATATGATGAACTTCCTTAAACGCATTGCCGATAGCGTGAATAATGCGCGCAAGATTGAAGGCCACTAATTGTCCATTACGCTT
>CAZDBQ010000043.1:0-4037 GCA_964503765.1 uncultured Planctomycetia bacterium
ATGGCTGGATTACTCGAAGGAAAAAAAGGTTTGATCTTAGGCGTGGCGAACAAGCGCAGCATCGCGTGGGCGATCGCAAAAAGTTTGTCGCGCGAGGGCGCGGAGCTCGCTTTTACCTATCAGGGTGAGAGGCTTAAAGAAAACGTTGAAGAGCTTGCCAATACCTTGCCGAATTCTCTCGTTTTGCCGTGTGACGTCATGAAGGAAGATGAGGTTGACGCGGTGATGAATAAGCTCGGGGATTCCTGGGGCGGCATTGATTTTCTTGCCCATTGCGTCGCTTATGCCAAGGCCGAAGATCTTGAAGGAGGTTTCCTCAAAACGAAGAAAGATGGTTTTGATATCGCTTTGGGGGTTAGCGCCTATTCTCTCACACACATCGCGCAGAAGGCGGCGCCTCTTATGGAAAAGAGGGGCGGGGGCAGCATGGTTACTTTGACGTATCTTGGCGGCGAGCGTGTGGCTCCCGGTTACAATATCATGGGCGTCGCGAAGGCCGCCCTCGAGGCCAGTGTCCGTTATCTTGCCTACGACTTGGGCCCTAAAAATATTCGGGTGAATGCCATTTCCGCGGGCCCTATCAACACGCTTGCGGCCAGAGGCATCGCGGGATTTTCAGAAATTCTAAAAGTAGCCAGAGAAAAGGCCCCTCTTAAGCGTAATACCGAGCCCGAGGAGGTGGGGGACACCGCCTTATTCCTATGCAGCCACCTCAGCCGAGGAATAACCGGCGAAGTGATCTTCGTTGATTCAGGCTACAATATCCTCGCTTTCTAGTTTTACCCCCTACATATAGTACTGCTCTTGACTCCGCACCACAATCATGTTATTCTAAATTCACTAAGATTCACTACTTTTAACATTCATTTCGTATAGAGGTGGGACGACTTGCATTTTAAGAAGCTCGAGCTTATAGGCTTTAAATCATTTTCAGATAAGACGATAATTCATTTTGAGCCGGGCGTAACCGCTATTGTCGGGCCGAATGGCTGCGGAAAATCCAATATTTCTGATTCCATTCGATGGGTTTTGGGAGAACAAAGCGCCAAGTCCCTCCGCGGATCCAGCATGGAGGACGTCATCTTCAATGGAAGCAACCTCAAAGAGCCGCTCAATCTCGCCGAAGTTTCACTGACCCTTTCTAACGAATCCAAAATCCTTCCGATTGAATACGAGGAAGTCACGATCACCCGCCGGCTCTATCGCTCAGGCGAGAGTGAGTATCTCCTCAATAAAAATGTCGTTCGCCTCAAAGATATTCATGAGCTTTTGATGGGCACGGGCATCGGTACGGAAAGTTATTCAATTATTGAACAAGGCAAGATGGACATGATTTTAAATTCAAAGCCTGATGAGAGGCGCGAAATCTTCGAGGAAGCGGCCGGTATTACAAAATTTAAATCCAAGAAAAAAGAGGCGCTTCGTAAGATCGAACAAACGGAGAGCAATCTGACCCGCATTGGCGACATCGTGCTTGAGGTAAAGCGGCAGATAGGCTCCATTGAGCGGCAGGCCAAGAAGGCGGAAAACTATAAAATAGAGTTCGAGAAATTGAAGAATCTCGAGTTGACAGTCGCTTCAAGGGAATTTTTGATTTTTGAGGATGAAAAAAAGACGAGGGAACGGAGCCTAGAAAGCATCAAAGAAGAGGAAAACAGGTTTTTATCCTCCATGAAGGCCTTTGAGCAGAACTATGATGAGAAGAAGCGCTTGCTGAGCGAGCTTGAGGAGTCGTTGAAAACTCACGAGTCTCAGGAGATGGCCGCCAGTAGCGACATCCGGAGAAACCAGGACCGCCTGCTTTTGAACCGGGAACGCATCGGGGAACTCTCCGCCAGAAAAGAGCAGATCTTGGGGCAGGTGGAGACCGCTAAAAGACGGTTGGAAGAGTTTGGCGCTGAATATGAACATTTGAACCGTGAGCACGAAGCCATTCACAAGGAAGAACAAGAGGGTCTTGCGTTTTTAAGTTCCGTTGAATCGGAGTTTGCCTCGATTGAGCGGTCTATCGGCGAGGCGCTGTCAGAGGAAGAGAGTGTGAAGTCCGAGCTTTTTGAACGGGCCAACCGCAGGGCGCACGTCAGGAACGAGTTGGCAAAACTGCATGCAGGGATCAACGCGTTGCGGTACGGTCTAAAAAAATTAAAACATGAAGAGGATGCTCTTTTAAATGAGATTCGTGAAATCAACGACGTCATAAACCCCCCGTTATTTAATGACGCGAGCAAAGAACAGCCTGTCAGCTTCAGGTTTGAGGTGCGGCTCAAGGATTTTAGGAACAAACTTCTCGCGATTTTCCGCGCGATGGTCGGAAAGCAAATGGCTGAGCCCGGACCGGAAGAAGAGGCCGAGATGGATTCGGAAGTCAAAACCTTCGCCGAAGACGTCGTTAAAATCCACGCTCAGGTCACAGAGCATCAAAGCCGCGTTCAACATCTTGAGGTCTCTAGAAAGAAGCTTGAAGAGAAGCTTTCTCTCCTGTCCGTGGAGACGCAAAATTTGCTGACCGAAGAGAGGGCCCTGTCCGATCAGGAAGCGGAGCATGAAAAGGCCCTTTCGCTGATTGATGAAGAAGAAAAGAATTTAACGGTCAGGCTAGCCAGCGCGCAGGAATTGACGAAGGTGAAGGCAAAAGAAAAAGAGTCTTTGCTCATACGTCTGGCTGAGACGCGCTCAAGGCAGGGGCATTGCACCGCTAAGCGTGAGAAGGCGGACAAAGACAAAAATTGGATTTTAGAGTCGAAAAGGAATGAAGAGGCTCAATTAGTTTCCCTTGAGAATGAGGCCCAAGTCTCTTCCGTCAAAAAAGAGGCCATCGAGTCTGAAAATGGTTCTCTAGATCAAGAGTCGCAGAGACTGTCTGGCTTTAGAGACGAAATTTTGAGGCAGACGGAAGGCGCCCGCCGTCATCGGCAGGAACGTTTGGCGGATTTGGACGGTCTCGAGAAGGAAAGGGCCGAGAAGATGGAATTTCTCAATGGCGCCCGGGACAAAATGCACGCGTTTGAACTCCAGAGCACAGAGATACGCTTTGAAATTGACCGCTTAAAGGACAGGATATTTAACGCCTACCAGGTCGACTTGGGGTCGTTGCAGACTGAGGGGCCAGCCGAAATCAATGTCGAGGAAGCAAAACTGACTATCCAGCAGCAGAGGGAAAAGCTGAACAAGATGGGCCCTGTGAACCTAGTCGCGATTCAAGAGTACGACGAAATGAGGGAGCGTTATGAGTTCCTCACGAAGCAGCAGGAGGATCTGATTCAGGCCAAGGATGATCTCCATAAAGCCATTCTAAAGATAAACCGCACCACCAAGGAGTTGTTTGTCGAGACCTTCCAGCAGATACAAAAACATTTTACCGAGTATTATAAGCTGCTTTTTGGCGGCGGCACCGCCGAGCTTGTGTTGTTGGATGAGAACGATGTTTTGGAGAGCGGGATTGAAATTATAGCCCGGCCGCCGGGGAAGAAACTCCAGACTATTTCTCTTTTGTCGGGAGGGGAGAAGGCGCTTACCGCTATCGCGCTGCTCTTTTCACTTTTTAAAGTGAAGCCAAGTCCCTTCTGCGTTTTGGACGAAATCGACGCGCCGCTAGACGAATCGAATGTGGACCGGTTCTGCCATGTGCTTAAAGATTTTATTACCGAATCGCAATTTATTCTCATCACCCACAATAAACGCACGATGAATTTGGCGGACGCCATGTACGGTATCACGATGGCGGAAACAGGCGTCAGTAAGATTGTGTCCGTGCGTTTTTCCGATAAGGCCAAACACAACGGAAAGCCGAAAGATCCCGAGGAAGTTTTAGTTTAGAAGTTTTGGTTTAGCCGAGGGCTGGTTTTTGGTAGCCGCGCACCTGATTTTTTCCGGAGCGTTTGGCTTCGTAAAGGGCGCCGTCCGCGCAAAAGATAAGTTTTTCCTTATCCTCGCCATCTTCCGGATAGGTGGAGACGCCTACGGACACCGTGATTTTTCTTGTGGGACTTGACTGCAAGCCGCCAGCCGTTTCTTTTTCGATGATGTGTCTTAAGCGC
>CAZDBQ010000044.1:0-4853 GCA_964503765.1 uncultured Planctomycetia bacterium
CGCGTTCTTCTTGAGCTCGGCCTTTAAAAGCTTTCCAATGACATCCGCGATGGATTCAGATACCTTAAGCACCACATTTCCCACAAAGCCGTCACACACCACAATATCGACCGTTCCGTTAAAAATATCGCGGCCTTCGACGTTGCCCAAGAAATGAAGCCTGCTTTTATTAAGAAGCTGATGAGCCTCTTTGACGTAATCGGTGCCTTTCGTGTCTTCTTCCCCTATATTCAAGATGCCGATGGAGGGCCTATTCTTTCTCATGATAAAGCGAAAATAGACATCCCCCATAATCGCGTACTGATAAAGATGGATGGGTTTGGTATCAATATTGGCTCCGACGTCTATCAGAAGCGTCGGTGTGCCAAGTGTGGGCAATAGAATGCCGATGCCGGGCCGCTCGATGCCTTCGAGTAATCTGAGTTTCAGCGTAGCCGCCACGACCGCCGCGCCGGTATGACCAGCCGTGACAATCGCGTCCACGACCCCTTCTTTGGCCAGATCCGCGCAGATAGAAATCGAGGAGTCTTTCTTCTTGCGAATAGAGATGGCGGCCGATTCGTCCATGCGAATAAAACTTCCCGCGTGGTGAATCGTAATGGTCTTTGGGGGATTTTTGTGCTTTTCAAGCTCGGAACGCAGAAGATTCTGGTCGCCGACCAAAACGATCCGGGAATCATATTCCCGGGCCGCCTCAATGGCGCCCGCCACTATCGCATGAGGGGCGTTGTCGCCCCCCATTCCGTCAACGGCGATCCTCATCCGGTCTTTTTCTTTTCCTTGGATTTCATCTGAAGAACAGGGCGGCCCTTGTAGTAGCCGCATTTGGGACAAACACGGTGGGGCGCGTGAGGCACGCAGTTCTCCGCCCCTAACGGGCAGTTGATGTCCACGGCCGTTTGCGCCGCAGTCATCACATCGTGGGTCCGGCGCTTGCGTGTGCGCGTGTTGGAATGTCGTCTTTTTGGATTAGGCATTGTTTTTCCTTATTTATTCGTTCGTTGTCTTGCAGTCGCAAGGCTCACTATTCAGGTTAGCGCCGCAAAAGAGGCACAGTCCCCGGCAATCCGGGCGACAAAGAATCCTTATCGGATGCTCCGTGACAATCTCGTCACGGACCTCCTGATCGATACTCACTGATTCTAAACCCTTGATATCATAATGAAGGGTGAAGTCTTTTTCAAATAGATTATTAAACTCTTCCAGGCAAAGCGAGCAGGTGAAAAAACACTGGCCCTCGACGTGCACATTGACTGTCAGGTCATCTTCCGCCTTCCAGACCTCCGCCTTCAGCTGCAACGTGTCCGGAAAACGCATCACTCCTATGTCCAGATCGAGGTCATCCGGGTTGATTTCTTCCTGCAGGACAAGGCTCTCGTTGTCTGGAAAATTTTTTAAAGCGATTTTCATTTAATTAACTGTTGAACTAATTATTGAATTTTTTCTTAACGGCTTCCACCACAAAATCGGGCGCGAACGAGCTGATGTCCCCCCGCAAGGAGGCCACTTCCTTGATCAAGCGGCTCGAGAGATAGGCGTAAGACTCATGGGGCATCAAGAAAATCGTCTCAATGTCGCCCGCTAGTTTTCTATTGGTTAGCGCCATCTGAAATTCGTATTCAAAATCGGAGAGCATCCGTATTCCGCGAATCATCGCGTGCGCTTTTTTTTCTCTGACGTAATTGACCACGAGCCCCTCAAATTCCTCCACGGACACGCGCTCCATGCCGGCGGTCGCCTTTTGCAACAGACCAATACGTTCTTTGATCGAGAAAAGAGGCTGCTTGTCGGTGCTCTGAGGCGCCACGGCGATGATCACCTCATCAAATACGCCCAGCGCCCTCTTGATGAGGTCGATATGCCCGTACGTGACGGGGTCAAACGTCCCGGGATAAATTCCTTTTGTGTGATTTGGCTTCATGATTTTCTAGGCTTTTTTAGGCATTATAGTGAAAGCGTTGGTCGGTATCAAGCGATATGTTATACTCTGACACCATGAAAGCGCGGTACCGCCTATCTAAACGACTGATCGCACTCGTCCTCTTTATCTCAATTTTTCTTGCCGCTTACCTTCACTTTGGACTCCTTCCCGGAAACTTAAAAAAGGCCGCCATCGATGAAATTGAAAAGGTGACCCCCTTTAGGGTCGCTTTTGATAAACTCGTGTATCTGCCGTTTGAAGGGTTCAGTTTTCACAATTTAAAAGTATGGGAAAAAAACGGCCAGCCGGTATTCCTGTCTAAAAAGCTCTCAGTCAACGCCAAACTCGTACCCTTCTTAAAGGAAAAGAAGATCATCATTTCAAACGTTTACTTGGATTCCCCTGTTTATGAATTTCTACTGGAACCTCGCGTAAAAACCGCTGAACCGGCTCCTCTCAAGACAAAGCTGTCCGGACAAATTACCGTTCCTGTGGTGCCGGGCACTCAAAAAGTCGACCTCAATTCCATTGAGGAGGGGCCAAACGCCTTTTTGCCCGAAAACGTTTATCTGGAAGGCATCCAAATCCTGAATGGCCTCGTCGTCATAAAAAAAAATAGCGAGGGCCTTCCGCTCGAAACAATAAGCGACATTCATATCCGCATGGGCTTTCTAAATCCTCCCATCCTTACATTTGACGGCTCATTGAAGCTCGGCGACAGGCCCTACGCTTCGCTGGCCCTTAAAGGCCGCTGGGATCTGGAGAAAGCCAACTACGAGTTTGATTTTGAGACCAAAAGCGGAAAAGTGCCCTCCTGGCTTTTGGACTACCAGAAAAAGAATTTTCTCATTCTGCATAACGCGGAGTTCCTGCTAAACACCCACTTAAAAAGTATCGGGGAAGAAAAAGCGTCTTTTCAGGCCAAAACCCGTTTGCGAAACTCAAAGCTCCTGCTCAACAAAACAGAATTCACCGGTGAGATGGGCCTGGAAGTTGACGGAGTTTTTAATTTTGAAAGGAAAGCATTTGAGCGGTACAAGGGGCGCCTGGATCTAGTCAAAGTAGATATCGCGAACCTGTCTAAAAATATCCAGCATCTGGAGAACATCGAAGGCCAAGTTGACTTTCAGCCCGACCTTTTGACCATCCAGTCCGTCCGGGGCCAGTATAAAAAATTGGCTTTTGACGCGAACGGCACAATCCGCTCCTTTAAGGATCTAATCTTGAACGCCGACATCCGGGCCAATTCCAGCATCACGGAAGTCTTCTCCCTCATTCCGGATGAACAGAAAAAAGCTCTAAAGGGCTTTGACGTCCAGGGCGCTTGCAGCGCCGTGACCACAGTGAGCGGCTCCTTAAGGAAGCCTGCGGAATTGCAAACGGATTACCGACTTCTTATTGAACAGGCAAGCGTGAAGAATCCTGAGAAAAAAATAGATATCAGCAATCTCACGGCGGAAGTGCTGGCGGATAACACAGGCATTAAGGTGAGAAACGGGCGCTTCGCCATGGCCGCCAAGTCTTACGACCTAAACGCCTTTATCCCTAAGGAGCCCCAGGACCGCGGAGCCCTTGAGCTCTCCTCGGAGGGCCTTCATCTGACAGCGGCTTACAGCTGGCGTGATGCCACCCTTCTCATACACAACGCGACGTTTGAAAACCCTGCCGCGCGCGCCACATTCCAGGGAAAATTGACAAATCTGAATAAACCCTTTTTGGAAATTCAAGGCGAGCTGGAGACAGACCTTGTGAAAGCCGTCCCCCTTTTGGCGGCCAAGGCCCCCAATCTTAAAAACGCGGGATTAAAAGGAACGTTGCGGGGCAATTTTATTCTGAACGGTCTGTGGAACGATCCCCTGAATTGGGACCTTCAGATCGACGCCCAAGGAAGCCCGATTTTCATTAAGGATAAAATTCGGCTGGACAATTTTGACGTTCAGGTCAGGATGAAGAACAAGGTGCTTAGAATTCCCTATCTCCACGCGACGCCCTACAGCGGCACGCTCGGTATCACGGGGCTGATGGATTTCTCAAAGCCCGGCACTTTCTTTGACGTCAAACTAAGCGCCTACAATCTGAATCTCTATCCGCTGGGACGAGATCTTGATCTAAAACAAAAAGATTTCTCCGGAACGGCGGTTTTTCAGCTGGCCATGAACGGGATTTTAAAATCTCCTGAGACTTTCCGTGGTAGCGGTGCCATTGACATACGGAACGGGAGGCTTTTGCAGACAAATCTATTCAAACAGATGGGCGACCTCGTCGTCGTGAAGGTCGAGGGCTTTGATCTCGTGGTAATCCAAGCAATGAACGCGACGTTTGATATTTACGACAAAAGAATCTGGACACAAAACTTGAATCTCTTTGGGAATACGGTGCATCTGGATTTGGACGGCAGTATCGGATTTGACCAAACACTGGACCTATTAATGGACATCCGCTACTCTCCGGATATCCTTCGGGGCGCCCAGGACGTCGGCGGGATCGTCCCCTTTGTGGTTGCGGAAGCTGCGGATTTTATTTCGCAGTACAAAATACGAGGCACTTTGAAAGAACCCAAATACGACAAAAAACCTCTACCAGTTGGGAGCATTGTTGGGAAAAAGCTTTCAAGCCTGATTCAAAGTCTCTCGCAGTAATCCAGAATCACCTTTTTTGCTGCTCGAAGCGCTTTTCCTCGGTGGCTCATTTTATTTTTGATTTTGGGCGAAAGCTCGGCAAAAGTCTTAGAGAGCCCCTCAGGTATAAAAACCGGGTCGTATCCAAAACCGTTCCTTCCTTTTATCTCCGCGGCGATCGAGCCCTTACACTCTCCCCTCACCGTTTTGACGAGTTTTCCTTTGTCGTAGATCGCGATGACGCAGACGAACTTGGCTTGCCGTTTTGACCTCGGGAGTTTTTTTAAAAGACGCAGAAGCTTCCGGTTATTGTC
>CAZDBQ010000045.1:0-3661 GCA_964503765.1 uncultured Planctomycetia bacterium
ATAAAAAGGAAAAAATGAAACCGATAAACGACGACGAATTCATCCAACAATTCGAGGCGTGTGCGTTGCCCGCCGAATTTTTTCACCATCGCGATCACGTGAAACTGGCGTGGCTGTATTTGCAGCGCCATCCCTTGCTCGAAACTTTGCAAAAATTTTCTGCAGGGATAAAGCATTTTGCTGCGGCGCATGGCAAAACCAATCTTTATCACGAGACGATCACGTGGGCTTATGTTTTCATGATTCATGAACGGATGAAAAGGGCGGGAGGGGAGCAAAGCTGGGAAGAGTTCGCAGCAGCCAATCCGGATTTGCTGAATTGGCAAACCAGTATCCTAAAATCGCTTTATCGCGAAGAGACACTGCGTTCGGAACTGGCGCGCCAGATATTTGTGTTGCCGGATCAAGCTCAGGCGGACGGCGCGAAATAAAGCACCAGCTTGACCTGCGAATCATCGACAATAATTTCCGGCGACGGCGCATTGAGACGTTTCATCTCACGAAAAATCATGGGAACGCCGCGACCAAGGCCGTCAAGATAGCGTAGATTCTCCATATAAAAATCGCGCCGCCCGCCGTATTGGCAAAGGCCGCCATCTCTTTGGCGAGACTGTCGGGATGAACGCGCTCCTCTTTGAATTCGACGAAAGAGCTTTCACCGCCGCGGATGATGACATCTAAATTTTCCATGCTTATGATGCTGGAGGTGCAGACTTCTGAACTAACCAATCGACAGTCTCGTCGCGATATCGCCGCAATTCCTCGATGGTGAGAGGTTTAATCATAAACGGAGGAATTTCTGCAAGCTGAAACTGGCTCAACGTATAGGCCAAAGTTTCGTATGCTAAACCACCGTCTTTCTGTTTCGCCAGATCAAAATAGGCGGCGACGGAATAACCCGCTTTATCGAGGAAATACAGATCCACTAGGTCTTTGATCTCCGTGCGCCCAAGCGCGGTGCAGATCTTATTGACGGTAATATCTTCTATCGAGTCAACAAGAATTCCGGTAAAATGATTTGGCGGTTTGACGTGGGCGGAATATTCTTTTGAAAAATGAATGGTCAGTTGATCTTCTTTGAGGCCGACCTGAAAATGCTTGAAATAAGATCTGATCCGAACAGCCTGGCAAGCAATATTGAGCTTTACGCTGGTTTGATTGGTCAAATCATCAGCCCGTTGAAAAGCCTCATCATCGGAAGTGAATAAGTCGAGATCGACCGAGTCGCGATGTTGCAGATAAAAGGCGCTCAACGCGGTTCCGCCGGTTAAATAGAAATCCGGCGTGAGTTTAAAAAATTCAATCAGGAAACTATTCTGAAGAGGAGTGAGAAGCGTTGACATCTTTGACGATTCCAAGTTTGATCCACTGCGAATACATAAACTGCCAAAACCCTTTTTCCCAGCCCAACTTCGGCATCAAGCGCTCGCGATACTTGAGGAAATCCTGCAGCGTCATGAATTTCCACACGTCACAATAGCGGGCGTCGCGCATGATTTTCGCCATCAGCCAAATGCGCTGAAATTCGGGGCCGTTCGCAAGCATTTCCCTCACTTGCCCGACAGTGTAGCGATAATCCCACATAAAATAAGGCACGATATCATCGCGGGAAAGGTCGAGCAAGGAATGTTCGGTGTTCCTATTCATGGATGAAATATACAAAATTGCCGCACAAAAGTCAAATACCTGATGCCTTCCGTAAGCTGTATACGGATTAAAAGAAATGTCATTCTGCAAAAATCCTTTTGCAATCAAGGATACTCGCTTAATACAAAAAGGTTTCCTACGGAATGACATTTTACGGACGCAGTTTGAACAACCTCTCCGCATTCCCCCGCACCACCTTTGCAAGAATTTGTCATAAATTTAGTTGAAATTTGTCAGATGGCTCTTATCTTAAGCTTAGCACACAAAACAAACAACAGGAGCCATCATGAAAACCAAGAAATCCTCTCGCCCGCGGGCGAGCCGGAAGGCGAGAGCGGCGGCGCTCTCTGAGCCGTTCGTGGCGATCAATCCCAAGCTGGAATTGATTCAACACCTGATTCCAATCGCGTTGGGCCACGTTCAAGAAGTTTTGCAGGCCGAAGTCACACAACTCGCGGGCCTGCGTTACGCGCACGATGATGAGCGCGGGGAGTACAAGCGTTGGGGCCGCCAACGCGGCTCCGTGTACCTCGGTGACCAAAAAGTGCCGATACAGGTGCCACGCGTACGCAATCTGAAGCAGGGTCGGGAAGTGGCGTTGGCCAATTACCATGCGTTGCAACGGCCCTCGACCTTAGAAGAACAGCTCTTTGTTCGCATCATTCGCGGTTTGTCCTGCCGCCAGTATGATCGCGCCGCGCGCTTGGTGCCGGAAGCGTTTGGCTTATCCCGCAACCAGATTTCGCGCCGCTTCATTCGCACCAGCGCCAAAAAATTGCAGGTCTTGTTGGAGCGGCGCTTGGAACCACATGAGTTTGTGGCGCTGGCGTTGGATGGCAAAAGCTTTGGTGAGGCGCAGATGATCATCGCGCTGGGCATCACGACCACCGGCGAAAAAATCGTGCTGGGCTTTGTCGAAAGTGGCACGGAGAACAGCCGCGTGTGTAGCGATTTCTTACAAAGCCTGATCGCGCGCGGGTTGCGTTATCCAACCGGACTGCTGGTGGTGATGGATGGCAGCAAAGGGCTACGCAAAGCCATTACCGAGGTCTTTGGTCAAAGCGCCGTGGTGCAGCGTTGTCAGTGGCATAAGCGTGAAAACGTGGTGGCATATTTGCCGCCATCGCAACAAGAAGCGATGCGCCGCAAACTCCAACACGCCTATGAACAGCTCACGTATGAGCTAGCGAAAAAAGAGTTGTTCGGCATCCGTCAAGAACTTTTGAAACTGAATCAATCCGCGGTCGCCAGCTTGGACGAGGGCTTTGAGGAAACGCTGACGTTGCATCGTTTGGGACTTTTCAAAGAACTGGGCATCAGCTTGAAAACCACGAACTGCTTGGAATCGATCAACGCCCAGATCGAACGCTTGACGCGAAAGGTCACGCATTGGAAAAACAGTTCGCAACGGCAGCGCTGGTTAGCCTCGGCGTTGTTGGAGGTTGAGCCACGCTTGCACAAGATCAAAGGCTATCGCCATTTGTCGCTCTTGCAACAAGCCCTAGAACGCGAACTCAAGCTTTAAATCGTCGCGTTCAGTTCCCGCCCTGCCGGGCTGGAACCGAACGTTTGGAGCCATCTGAAATTTCAACTAAAAAAAGGCTTGACTCCTATGTAGGTGTAATATAGAAACACTTGCCTTTACAAACGAAAGATAGGATTGCACAGAAGCTATTTGGTAATCTTTTTTGTTCAAGAGATTATTCAATATTTCGTTTAGCTCTTTATAATAATCGGCTGTTTGAAAAAGCCAATAAGATAAAAAGACTTGATCAAACTCTTGAATATCATTCTCAAAGGATGCTGGAGCGTCTTTTATTATTTTATCGCGCATTTCTAAATGAATCACGGACCTCCATTTTAAATTTCTTTGATATGCCGTCAATACGTCTTGAAGTAGTTTCTCATTTCCAAATTGTTCTGCCAACGTCATGGCTCGTCTCAACATTTCTCCTGCTGCATCTTCTTGGTCAAGATTCGACAGACACTCAGCAGCACGTAGCAATTCACTAAC
>CAZDBQ010000046.1:0-16761 GCA_964503765.1 uncultured Planctomycetia bacterium
TCTAGGCGCGCGTAATAAATCGCTTTTGCTCTGTGAAAAAGATTTTTTAAAACTGGGAGTTAGCCTACATTTAGCCACCGACGACGGCTCGAAAGGCCGAAAAGGTTTTGTGACGAGCATCTTTGAAAATTTTTTGAAAGATAAAGACCCCATTCAGACGCGCGCCTACACTTGCGGCCCGACTCCGATGCTCAAAGCGGTGTCTGTCATTTCGCAAAAATACGGGGTTAGCTGCGAAGTTTCCGTAGAGGTGCCGATGGCCTGTGGTTTTGGGGCGTGCCTGGGTTGCGCGATCAAGGTGAAAGAGAAATTCGCGATCGCGTGCTGCGAAGGGCCTGTTTTTATGGGAGACCAGATAGTATGGGATTAAATCTCGGGGTTCAAATCGGAAAAATTAGACTGAAGAATCCGATGCTCGTGGCGTCCGGCACGTTCGGGCACGCCAAGGAGTTTGTTCCTTTCATCGACTTAAAAAAGCTCGGCGGTATTGTGACTAAAACGATCACCGCCAAACCGCGGCTTGGAAATCCCCCTCAACGGATTGTCGAAACGCCGTCTGGCATGCTGAACGCCATCGGCCTTCAAAATCCGGGCGTTGAGAAATTTATCGAGGAAAAGCTCCCTTTTTTAAGAAAAACTGGGGTTCCGGTGATCGTGAGCGTCATGGGTTATAGCGTGGAGGAATTTCTAATCGTCATAAAAAGGCTGGAGAAGGCAGGGGGTTTTGACGGGTATGAGCTCAACCTCTCTTGTCCCAATGTGTCTTATGGAACGAATAAAGCCAATGTTTACGAGGCCGCGAGAATGTTCGCGCATGATGAGAAATTGATAGAGGAAGTGGTCTCAGCCGTCCGTAACGTGACGAAAAAGACCGTCATCGCGAAACTAGGGCCCGATGTTTCGGATATCGGCAAAATGGCTCGCGCGGCGGAAAAAGCGGGAGCGGACGCGGTGTCGCTTATCAATACGCTGATCGCGATGGTGATCGACGTAAAGACCCGAAAACCAGTACTGGCCAATAAAACAGGCGGGCTTTCCGGCCCCTGTATCCGTCCGGTAGCTGTTCGCATGACGTGGGAAGCGGCAAAGGCCGTGAAAATTCCCGTCGTCGGCATCGGCGGCATCATGAACGCGCACGACGCGCTCGAATTTCTCATCGCCGGCGCTTCCGCCATTCAAGTAGGCACCGCCAACTTTATGAATCCCATGGCCTCAATAGAAATTTTGGACGATTTAAAGGATTGGATGCGTAAGCAAAAGATTGATTCATTAAAGGATATTGTTGGGTCAATTAAGACATAGCTCGCGGGTCCTGCCGCATCGGGGAGCCTACACGGCGCAAGTGTAACCCTTGCACCATGTAGGCTACCACCCCTCGCGTCACCCGCTCGCCAAGTTAAAGGAAAGACAAAATGACAAAAGATAAATTGATCGTCGCATTGGATGTCTCGAGCCTTAAAGAGGCGGAGAAGCTGGTTAAGGAGCTTTCCCCGCTTGTGAAAATTTTTAAGGTAGGGAAAGAGCTTTTTACCGCGTCGGGGCCTAGTGTCATTCATATGGTTCACTCCCACAAGTGCAAAGTTTTCCTCGATTTGAAATTTCATGATATTCCGAATACCGTCGGAGCGGCCTGCGAGGTGGCGACGAAACTGGGCGTGTTCATGCTAAATGTGCACTGTTTGGGGGGCAAGAATATGCTCTTTCAGGCAGTTCAATCAGTACACAAGGTAGCGGATGAACATAAAATAAATCTCCCGATTCTTTTGGGTGTGACGGTTCTCACCAGCATGACAGATCGTGATCTGAAAGAAGTGGGCATTCGACATAAATTAAAAAAAGAAGTTGAGGAGCTGGCGCTTTTGGCAAAAAATTGCGGGTTAAATGGCGTGGTGGCATCGGGGCAGGAGATAGAAATTATTAGAAAAATAGCCGGAAAGAATTTTTTAATTGTCACACCGGGTGTGCGTCCTATTTGGGCGGCGCATGGGGACCAAAAGAGGATTGTGACACCTAAAGAGGCGATTGAAAAAGGTGCTGATTTTATTGTCGTAGGACGGCCGATCACGCAAAACGTGGAACCTCTAGAGGCTGCCAGAAAAATAATTAAAGAGATTAACCACGTTTAGAGGTATAATAACCCTGCCAGTGGAAAACTGGCCAATCGTATCAAATCCTTCCGTTTGCGCTAGGGCGCCTCGTACTGGATTTATTAACACACTCATCAAGGAGAAAAAAGTGAGTTTCTTTAAAAAAGACAAAAGTGAAGGCAATGTTTCAAATTCAGTCAGTTTTGAGAAGCTGGATTTACCCACCCAGCTAAAAAAAATAGCGGACCACCTAGTGTTTCTGGAAAAGAAGCTGGACACGCTTTTAGAAAAATCGGGATACCGTAAGCCCTATGGGAGTGGTTCTGGTAGCAGTAAGCCCTATGGGAGTGCTTCTGGCAGCAGTAATTTTTCTGGAAACCGGGATCCCCGTGACAATTATAGAACGAACCGTTACCAGGGACGCCGCCCGCAGAGACAGGGCCATTCTTCCGGTGGTGGAAATTTCCCAAAGAAATTCACGCCTCAAAGAAGTGCACCCACGACCCCCCAGGGATAAAGAATATTTTCATTTCTTAAAACAGCTCGTTTCTCTGGAAGAGAAAGAAGAAAACGAAGAGATTAGGACTGAGTTTCTTCATCTTTCTCCCAAGGAGAGGGAGCTTCGCGGCAAGGCGCTGCTGGGCCTGGTGCTGGACGAAAAACATTTCAGTCCCGCCGAACATATTTTAGCTACATTCTCACGTCAAAACAAAAATCCCCTGCCTCTTTTTTCTTTGGAGGTAGGGGATGTCGTGAGCCTCTTCCCTGAAAACGAAAAAAATTTTGAGTGTCCCACCGGAACTGTCTACGAAAAATCATCCCACACCCTTACGGTAGCTTTTAACCAGGAACTCCCTGACTGGCTCGAAGAAGGGCCTCTCTACCAGCTCCACAAGTCGGTAAACCGTGTCACCTATCGAAGAATGAACGAAGCGCTGGAAGCTGTTTCTGAAACCAGAAATACCCGTCTGGCTGTTTTTAGGGATATTTCACTTGGGGAAATAAAACCCGTCATTCATAAAATGAGTCCCAAGGAGATTATCTGGCAGGATCCTAGTCTCAATGCTTCTCAGAAAGACGCTGTCCGGATAGTGCTTGAAGCCAAGGACGTCGCGTTGGTTCATGGCCCGCCGGGAACAGGAAAAACGACAGCGCTCATTGAGATTGTCCGGCAGAGTGTTTTGCGTGGAGAATCTGTTTTTATAGCGGCTCCGAGTAACACCGCCTGTGACAATGTGTTGGAGAAGCTTATCGAAAAAGGCGTCAATGCCTTAAGGCTGGGGCACCCGGCGCGTATCGCGATGGCCCTGAGAGAACACACGCTAGATTTTAAACTGGCCCTTCATCCTTTGGGAAAAATTATTTCGGAAACTCAGAGCGAGTTGAGCCGCCTCTTTAAGAAGGAAGAGCGTTACCGGGAAAGGAGAAGCCCGGGGATGTCCGCTGAGCGTCAGATCCGGGACGAAATTTCGCATCTGAAGCATGAAATCAGGAATTTAAGAAAAGAAGTTTTTTCCCGTGTGATGAAGGAGGCGGAAGTCATTGTAGGCACTCCCTCGAGCATCCAGGACAAATCCATCCGGGAGAGGACCTTTGATCTTTTATTGGTTGATGAAGCCACTCAGGCCACGGAGCCTATTACGTGGATCCCGATGACGCGCGCTAAGAAGGTAGTCATGGCCGGTGATCACTTTCAACTACCTCCGACGGTGCGTTCCAAAGAGGCGGAAGAGATGGGTTTGGGAGTCACCTTATTCGAACGATTTTACAAAATTCTAGGAACAGAATCAAAACAGCTTCTCGAGCGCCAATACAGGATGAATGAGACGATCATGGGTTTTTCCTCAAAAGAATTTTATAAAGGCCTTTTGATCGCGGATGACTCCGTGAAACACAAGACCCTTGCGGACCTTCCGGGTGTGAAAAAAACGGTTGAGACTGAAGAGCCGCTTATTTTTATAGACACGGCGGGTAAGGGATTTGAGGAAAAGCTGGAGGAGGGCAGCCAGAGCCGTTACAATTTTGAAGAAGCGACCCTTGTGCTCTTGCAGCTTGAAAAGATGCTGGCATGCGGTGTCCCACCCGGTGAAATTGCCGTGATAAGCCCCTACAGCGCGCAGGTGAGACTTTTAACCAGTAAAACCCCACAGGCCGAGGTCGAGATTGACAGCGTGGATGGATTCCAGGGACGTGAAAAGGAACTTGTGATTGTGTCGCTCGTCAGGTCCAATATGGAGGGGGAGATGGGCTTTTTGACGGACACACGGCGCATGAATGTCGCGATGACGCGCGCCAAGAAGAAACTCATCGTGATTGGTGACAGCGCGACCCTCTCTTCCATCAAATTTTATTCTGATTTTATCAAATACGCCGAGGAAGTAGGCGGCTATAAAAGCGCCTGGGAATTGTGATATAATCCGACTACCATGACTGAAAAAGACGTTCTTAAAATTTTTAAAGGAGAAAACGCGCTGCTCGAAGGGCATTTTTTGCTCTCAAGCGGCCTTCACAGTCCGAATTATCTGCAGTGCGCGCTCCTTTTGCAAAAGCCACCGATCGCTAAAACGCTCTGCGACGGCCTCGCTAAAAAACTCGGGAAACTCAAGATTGAGACGGTGATTGGCCCGGCGCTCGGCGGTATTCTGGTTTCCTACGAGATGGCGCGTTCGCTCAAGGTAAGGTCCATTTTCGCCGAAAGGGTGGATGGTGTCCTTACGTTACGTCGAGGCTTTCATTTAAAAAAGAACGAGAAAGTTTTGATTGTTGAAGACGTGGTTACGACAGGCAAGTCTACTTATGAAGTGATTGAAATTGTAAGAGAGTGCGGCGCTAAACCTGTGGCCGTCGCGTCGATCGTGGACCGAAGCGACGGAGTCGCGATTTTTCAGGAACCTTTTTTCTCACTCCTTAATATCAATATCAAAACGTACCGGCCTGAAGTTTGCCCGATGTGCAAAGAAAAGAAAATTCCCCTTACCAAACCGGGGAGCAGGGGAATTAAATAAAGTTAAAAGGAGGGGTATGAAAAAAATATTAATTACATTTGGCGCATTTTTGTTTCTTTTATCTTCTGTTGTATTCGCGGATCAGGAAGACACGGCGCGCAAAGCCGCGATGGACCAGGCCAAAAAAGATTATAAAATTTTTCTTGAGCAATTGAAGGCCATGAGCAGTCAGTACAAGGAGATTACCAACGAAGTGAAAGAAGTCATTAAGGAAGAAGGTATTCCCGTGTTTGACGAGGAAACGGGCGAGATGGTGATGAAAAAAGACTTTGAAGAGGAGAGGCCGAATAGGCAAGAAGGCCCTGTTTTCGGCGATGTGGACATCCGGGAGACAGACAAGGATATGATCGTTAAAGTGGATCTTCCCGGCCTTAAAAAGGAAGAAATAAAAATTAAGATAGAAAACGGAAAAGTATTAAGGATTACGGGCCAAAGGGATCAGGAAAGGGAAGATCTCTGGAACCGCGGTAGCGTTCATACCTACCAATCGGAACGCCATCATGGGCGTTTTCACCGCCGGATTGACCTACCCTCCATTGCCAAGGACAGCGGCATCGAGGCTCAATACGAAAATGGCGTGCTGACGGTCAGAATCCCCAAACACACCGACGTAAAAAAAGAGGTTGCCGTCACCGTCAAATAAGGCCGATTGACAAACCCTACCTTAACTTGTTAGAATGATCGCAACTAACAGGTGTTATGACCGGGAAAAAGAACGCTTTTTATTCGCAAGTCAAGCAATTGGGCGTGCTTACAACCATTCCCATTATACTCCTCGTAGGCCCTATCATCGGGTTTTTCCTGGGTGGCTGGATTGATCGTAAGACTCATATTTATCCTTGGTTTACGATCATTTTTATTTTCCTTGGATTCGCCGCCGCCGGAAAAGAAATAGTGCGTCTTTTAAAACAGGTCTTAAAAGAAGACCAAACTACACAAAACAAGAAATAAGGGTTTATGAAGGACTCTTTTTTTAAAGGCATTGCCATTCCGGGGTTTATCGTAGCCGCGTTCGCGGCTCTGGTTCTCTTGGGACTGGGCCATGGGATCTGGTCGTGGGGCGTCCTGGTGAGTACTTGCTGGATATTTCTTAATACTTTTTTTCTCTTTCAGCTAGTTGAAATGGGTTTAAATCCCGCCCCTAAACACAAGGATAAAATCCTACTTATTTCTATTTTAAAATTCCCGGTGCTTTATGTAGCGGGTTATTTTATTTTGAAAAGCCGTTTCTTCCCTATTTACAGCCTTCTTCTTGGGCTGACGCTTTTTATGCTGGTTTTTACGGGGGCGTGGCTCCGGACGAACTTAAGAAAAGATCAGGTGGGTAAAGGCCTTAAACAGTCTGTTTTATCTCTGCTTTTCCTCATTGGAACTCTCTTAATTAACCTTCGGCCTGCTTATGCCTCTGAGGAGGCAAGTCACGAAGGAACCAAGGGTGCCTCTCTGCATATTCTTAATTTTGTGCATCTAATCGCCCAGATGTTGGGTCACGGAAGCGTATTCGATTTTCTTAATCGTTTTGAAAATGTGATATTTGGTGTCATTGTAATCTCGATTCTTGCCGCTGTGTTTTATTTTGCCTCACGTAAAGCGGCGATGGTTCCCGGCAGACTGCAGGGGGCCTGCGAGACGATTGTGGACGGCCTGAATGGTTTTGTTTGTGGTATTTTGGGGCCGGAAGGAAAAAAATACACACCGTTTTTGGGGACGCTTTTTCTTTATATTTGGACGATGAATCTCCTGGGGCTTGTGCCCCTCATGAAGGCGCCCACTACGAACTCCATGGAGCTCATTCTTGGTCCAATCACGATTCCGATTCCCACCACGACCGCGGCTTTGGCGATCCTGGTGTTTTGCTACGTTCAGTTCATAGGGATTAAGGAGCAGGGGATTCTAGGCTATTTGGATCACATGGCGGGAACCCCGCGGGATGTGTTTGGGTATGTTTTATTGCCCATCATGTTTATCATTCACGTGATCGGCGAATTTGCCAAGCCTTTAAGCCTGGCTTTTCGTTTGTACGGAAATATTTGGGGAGAGGATGTGCTGTTGGCCGTGTTTATCGGGCTTGGCATAGGGGTTTTTTCCTTTATGCCGATTCCAGCGGGCGCGCCGATTCACTTTCCTTTCCTTTTGTTGGCGTTGGTGACAGGAACTATTCAGGCGTTTGTGTTCACGCTCTTAAGTACCGTTTACATCGCGATGATGCTTCCTCATGAACACAAGGAAGAACATCATAAAACAGCTCACGCATAACACGAAAGGGAGGTCTAATAAATCATGACTTATCAAACAGCCTTATCAATGTTTCTTCCGCTGGCTCTTGGGATTGCCGCCTTCGGATCCGCGCTCGGATTGGGAAAAGCCGTAGCAAGCGCTATGGAAGCAACCGCGCGTCAACCTGAAGCTTCGGGAAAAATTCTCGTTAACATGATGGCCGGTTGCGCGCTCATCGAGGCCCTCACGATTTACGTGCTGGTTGTTGTGTTCGTTCTTTCAGGGAAAATCGTTTAAAGTGTCATTGCGAGGAGCGTTAGCGACGAAGCAATCTCTGTGAGCAAAGATTGCCGCGCCCCTTCGGGGCTCGCAATGACAGTTTAGGAGTAGTTTATGGATAACAGACAAATCATAAGCGAGATCATAGTCCAGATTTCGGGCTTTTTGATTGTTTTTTTTATACTGAAAAAATTCGCCTGGTCGAAGCTTCTCGGCACGATTGACGCGCGCCGTAAGAAGATAGAAGATGAGTTTTTGGGTATTGAAAAGCAAAAAAAAGGTCTTGAGGATCTGGAAAAGGATTATCGCCGAAGGCTTGAACATATCGAGCAGGAAGCGCGCGTAAAGATTCAAGAGGCCGCAAACGTGGGGATCGCGCTGGCTAAGGATATTCAGGACAAGGCCAGGACCGACTCACAGAAGCTTATTGACCGGGCGCAGGCGGATATTCAGCAGGATATCGTGACGGCGAGACTTTCGATGAGGAACGCGATTGTCGAGCTTTCAAGCCTGATGACCGAGAAAATTATCCAGGAAAAGCTGGATCTCAAAGAGCACGAGAAGCTTATTGATAAATTTATCAAAGAGATGGAGAAAGTTTGAAAGATCTCTTAGCGGCCAACCGTTACGCGCAGGCGCTTTTTGAAGTCGCGCGGACGATCCACAAGGATGTGGAAATGGAGGAGGAACTTTCCTCCTTTTCTAAAGCGCTGCGGAGCTCTCCGGATCTTGAGAAATTCTTAAGAAGCCCTTATTTCAAGAATGAGGAGAAGAGGAAACTCTTACAGAAGATTTATCAAAAGAAAACTGAAGGGGTTCAAGATATTCTTCTTAATTTTTTCACGATTCTCCTTGAAAAGAATCGTTTTAACTTAATCCATGAGATTGGGGAAAGTTTTAAGCGTATCGCCGACACTGAGCGCGGGATAGGCGTGGCTGAAATTAAGACGGCGGTGCCGCTCGGGCCAGCCGCTGAACAGGCGATTATCTCGAGGCTTGAGAAGATAGCGGGTTACAAAATTTTGGTGAAGAAAGAGGTGAACCCCGCGATTATCGGGGGGGTATACGTGAAAATCCGTAACAAGGTTTTAGACGGCACTGTAAAACACAAATTGGAGATTTTGAAGAAGGAATTAACTAAGATAAGCAACATTTAATGGCAGGCGGGGAGAACTTATGGCGTTGAGACCGGAAGAAATTACTACAATATTAAAACAAGAAATAAAAGACTACGAAGCAGGGGTGAAACTTGAGTCCACCGGTGTCATTTTGTCGATCGGGGACGGAATCGCGCGCGTGTACGGTTTGGATGATTGTATGGCCGGAGAGCTTTTGGAATTTCCTGGCGGTGAGCTTGGGATAGCGCTAAACCTTGAGGAGTCCAACGTCGGGGTCGTGTTGTGCGGCGAGGGAGAGGGAATTAAGGAAGGCGATATTGTTAAGCGCACCGGCAAGATCGCGAGCATTCCTGTTGGGAAAGGCCTCCTAGGCCGCGTGGTAGATGCCTTGGGAAGGCCGCTGGACAACAAAGGGCCGATTGTCTCGACGGAAACCCGGCCGATTGAATTTAAAGCGCCGGGCGTTCTATTAAGGCAGTCAGTGAAGGAACCCTTACAGACAGGGATTAAGGCCATCGACGGGATGATTCCCATTGGACGCGGGCAGAGAGAACTTATCATCGGCGACCGTCAGACGGGAAAGACGGCCGTGGTTATTGACACGATTTTGAACCAAAAGGGAAAAGACGTTCATTGTGTGTACGTCGCGACCGGCCAGAAATCATCCAGTGTTTTGTCAGTGGTTAAGACGCTAGAGGAGTACGGCGCGATGAGTTATACCACGGTGGTGAGCGCTCCGGCAAACGTGGCAGCGACTCTCCAGTATTTGAGCCCCTATGCCGGCGCGGCGATAGGAGAATATTATTTGTACAACGGGATGCACGCGCTTGTTATTTATGATGATCTTACAAAACACGCGGCGGCTTATCGTGAATTGTCACTTCTGCTTCGCCGGCCCCCAGGGCGCGAAGCGTTTCCGGGAGATGTTTTTTATCTTCACTCGAGGCTTTTGGAGCGCGCGGCTAAGCTTCGTGATGATCTAAAGGGGGGAAGCCTGACAGCGCTTCCTATTATTGAGACTCAGGCGGGGGACGTCTCAGGTTACATTCCGACCAACGTTATTTCTATTACGGACGGCCAGATTTATCTTGAGTCAGATCTTTTCTTCCAAGGGGTGCGGCCCGCCATCAACGTGGGTCTTTCGGTTTCCCGTGTCGGCGGCAACGCTCAGACCAAGGCCATGAAAAAAGTCGCCGGCAAGCTTCGGTTGGAGCTGGCGCAGTACCGGGAGCTGGCGGCGTTTATGCAATTCGGATCCGACATGGACAAATCCACCCGTGACCAGTTAAACCGCGGTTCAAGACTTGTGGAAGTGCTTAAACAGGGCCAGTATGTTCCTATGACGTTGGCGCAGCAAGTTAGCATTATTTACGTGGCAACAAAAGGCATTCTCGACGACGTGCCTCTTGATAAGATTCAGGCGTTTGAAAAAGGGTTTCATCCCTTTTTGGCCGAAAAGTACCCCGATGTAGTCAATGATCTTGAAAAGCAAAAAGAGCTTACGGACTCCGTGGCTCAGAAGCTCGACCGGGCCGGGAATGAATTTAAAGGACTCTTTTTAAAGGGGTAAGATGGCCTCACTCAGACAGATAAAAAGAAGGATGAGAAGCATCGAGAATATCCATGAGATCACGAAGGCCATGGAGATGATCGCGGGCTTCCGGCTAAAAAAGGCTGAGAGCCGTTTCATAAAGTCACGGCCGTTTCTTCTAGAGATGGAAAAGCTTGTCGCGAATCTTTCAAGCTCCGCGGTCAATTTGTCGGATCCCCTTTTTGAAAAAAGAAAAATGAACACCAAGGCACTGGTGGTCATGACAGGAGATAAGGGCCTTTGTGGCGCTTACAATACAAACCTATTGAAGACGGCCGCGTTGTGGGAAAAGGAAAATAAGAGTTTTAAAACTTTTTTTGTGCCGGTAGGAAAAGTGGGTTGCGAGTTTTTCAGGAAGAAAAAAATGCCGGTTTTATTTTCGTATCCTGAGAAGACCCATGCGGATTTGACGATCGCCCGGAAGATTACGGAAGACTTAAAAGGCTGTTTTCTTGGTAAAAAAACGGACTCGGTTGAAATTCTTTACACGACTTTTCGGGCAGGAGGCGCCGGGCGAAATATCGTGAACCCATTTTTAAGTTTGAGCTACCTGATGGAAAACGAAGGAAAGGGTGCAGGCGCCCGACTGGTGATGGATTATATTTATGAGCCTGATTTTAAAGGGGTTTTTCTCCCCCTTTTATCGAGGTATCTGGAAGGAAAGATGTACCTTTCATTGCTTGAGTCGCTTACCTCAGAGTACAGCGCTCGGATGATCGCGATGAAACAGGCGACAGAGAATGGGGAAGAAGTTTTAGATTCTTTGAGACTTTTAAGAAATAAGACCAGACAAGCTACGATTACTCGAGAGCTTTCTGAAATAGTCAGCGGCGCTAGTGTTTTAGTTTAATATTTTTTTAGAGGAGAGTATGACAAAATGCAAACGAATCTTGAAGAAAGAAAAGTTACTAAAATGACGGCGGACGGTGCCGTTAAAAAGAATGTGGAAATTGGCCACGTGGTGCAGGTCATTGGGCCGACAATGGATATTCGTTTTGAACCCGCTCATCTGCCCAATATTCTGGACGCGGTTATTTTGAAGGTGGGCAAGGAAGAAGTTGTCGTGGAAGTGGCACAGCACTTGGGAAATAACCTTGTGCGGTGCATCGCTCTTTCGTCCACAGACGGGATCGTGCGCGGCATGGAGGCCGTGAACACCGGAAAACCTATCATGGTGCCGGTAGGACGCGAAACCTTGGGGCGCATGTTTAACGTCTTAGGCAAGCCGATCGATGAAAAGCCATTCGCCGAGGCCAAAAAGTATTATCCGATTCATAGACACGCGCCGACCTTTTCTGAACGCGAGCCCGCCACCACGCTATTTGAGACGGGCATCAAAGCGGTAGATCTTTTGGCTCCCTATCCCAAGGGAGGAAAAGTAGGTTTGTTTGGAGGTGCGGGTGTTGGTAAAACAGTCATTATTATGGAACTGATACGGAATATCGCCTCTCAGCACGGTGGTTTTTCTGTTTTTGCCGGTGTGGGTGAGCGTACCCGCGAGGGCAATGATCTTTACATGGAAATGAAAGAGTCTAAAGTGTTGGACAAAACGTGTTTGGTATTCGGCCAAATGAACGAGCCGCCAGGGACACGTCTTCGCGTGGGACTCACGGCACTGACAATGGCCGAGTATTTTCGTGATGAGGAAAAACAGGACGTACTTTTATTTATCGACAATATTTTTAGGTTTGTCCAGGCGGGTTCAGAGGTTTCAGCGCTTTTGGGGCGTATGCCTTCGGCGGTAGGTTACCAACCAAACCTCGCGACCGAGATGGGGGAATTACAAGAAAGAATCGCCTCCACAAAAAAAGGGTCCATTACGTCTGTCCAGGCGATTTACGTGCCGGCGGATGACTTGACGGATCCGGCGCCCGCGACGACTTTCACGCATTTGGACGCGACGACCGTTTTATCCAGACAGATCGCTGAGCTGGGGATTTACCCGGCCATTGACCCGCTCGATTCGACGTCGCGTATCATGGATCCTAGAACCCTGGGCGAGGAGCATTACAATACCGCCCGCCAGGTCCAAAAAATCCTTCAACGCTACAAAGATTTGCAGGATATCATCGCGATCCTTGGCATGGATGAGCTTTCCGAGGAAGATAAGCTAACGGTGTCACGCGCTAGAAAGATTCAGAAATTTCTTTCGCAGCCCTTCTTTGTGGCCGAAACGTTCACGGGTACTAAAGGAAAATATGTCGCCTTAAAGGAAACGATCGCCGGATTTAGGAAGATTGCCAACGGTGAAATGGATGAATATCCTGAGCAGGCCTTTTACATGGTGGGTAAAATTGAGGAAGTCGTCGAGAAGGCCGCAAAATTAGCCAGTGGAGCCTAATTCGTGGTAGATTCTTCTTTCTCACTCAAGATTGTTACTCCCAACGAGGTGTTTTTTGAGGGGGGTGCCGTCTCGGTAGTGGCACCTGGCACGGTGGGGTATCTTGGGATTTTAAAAAACCACGCGCCGCTGGTGACAACCCTTGATAAGGGCAATCTTACTTTTCGCAATGAGGAAGGTAAGACACAGAGTTTTAAGGTGCAGGGCGGGTTTCTAGAAGTCTTAAAAAATAGAGTCCTTGTTCTTACCGATACTATAGAGTCTACGGGGTCATAGCTTAGCTGGCTTAAAGCGCCTGCCTGTCACGCAGGAGATCGAGGGTTCGAATCCCTTTGGCCCCGCCAGTTTTTTGTGGTACAGTCGTCAAAATGAAACGTAAAGCCTTCAAAATCTGTTCCATTGTTTTGCTCCTTGTCGCTTCTTTTCATTTAAGCGGCATCGAAGCAGCTTTTTGTGAGGATGGGTCAGAAACGGTGAAATCGGACGCGCACGGCTGTTCGATCTGTCAGCCGGGACATCACGCTTTCAGCTTGAATCAAACGGCTTCGGCACCTTTACCCAATCCGACTGATTTTTCTTTGGAAAGTCTTTCACTTTTTAGATTTCAAGATCCCGCTTTTCAATTCTTCCGGCCCCCGATCTCCCTCTAGCGCTACTCGTTTTTCCGTTTTAACTAATTCATAACAGTATTTTTTCTACTTACAGGTGAGATGTGAATAAATCCATTTATTATAAGATGAGTTTGTTTTTGGTCATTGTTTTAATGACGACTAATACCTACGCTGATACAAACCCGGCAACGCTTGATCGTCTGGTGGGCGAAGTATTGGAGAAAAACCCCGAGCTTAAGTTTTATGAGGCTGAAATTGCTGCCACGAAAGGTTCTCGGAAGACCGCTGGATTATGGTCTAACCCAGAGGTAAGTGGTTCTATCGGCCAAAAGCGGGTGTGGAATGAAGATGATGAACTTACCGGTAAAGGGACAGCTGGTGACTTATTGGTCATGCAGACGTTCGAGTGGCCGGGACGAGTGGGTCTACGGACGGCTATTGCCGATCGTGATATTGAATTGGCGGAGCTGGGGCTGGAACAATTTCGCGCGCTGCTTGTGTCGCGCACGAAGAGTGCCGCTTATGAATTGTTCGCCGCCCAGGAGAAGGCGGCGGCCACTCTTGAGGTGGCTGACCATTTTAGCGCCTTACGCGAAGTGCTAGTCGAACGCGGTCAGGCGGGGTTGACACCTCAGCTAGAAACTCGCGTGATTGAGGCTAGGGAACTGAATATGCGGCGGAAGGCAAACCAGGCTTCGCTCGCCGCACAAGCGGCACGGCTTGGCTTGAATCAACTGCGCGGAGCGTCACCCGACGCCGAACTTTCGATTGACTCCATGAATCTTTTGTTTCTCCCGCTCGAAAAAAACAGGGAGACGCTGGTAACGCTTGCGCGGTCGAACGATTTCTCAGTTCGCCAGAGAAAAATTGAACTCGCGCGGCAGAATTTTCGAGTGGGGCTATCGGAAAATGAGCGTATGCCAGCTGTTTCGATCGGTCCTTCCATTGCGCAGGAAAGAGCCGGTGACCGCGAACGCGTGATCGGGGCGGCAGTCTCGGTACCGTTGCCCTTGTGGGACCAAAATCAGGGAAACATTGATACGGCTAGGGCGCAGCGAGTTCAAGCGGAGACCTCCTTGTATGTCGCCGAACGTGAAGCAGAGCGCAGGGTTATTGAAGGAGTCGCCACCTACGAAACTAAACTCAAAGAGATGGCAAAGTGGCAGCCTTACTCTATCCAGCACTTTAGAGAGGCGGCGGAGCTTGCTGACCGTCACTATCGATTGGGAGCGGTGCCTGTTTCGACCTATATTGAGCTTCAAACACAGTACCTCGAAACGATTGAAGGGTTGCAGGACACAAAGAAGGAAGCGCTCGAAGCCGCGAATCAATTGGATCTGTTAACCGGAACGAATATGGCATTAACCAATATCGTCGCCGAGAAAGAAACGAAATGAAACCCTTCCGGTTTTTCGTCTATTTTGTAGCACTTGTAGTGACTTTACTCCCGATGGGTTGCGGCCCAAAAGAAAGCGGGAGTAAAGAAGAGGAGCGCGGGCACGAAGAATCGCCATCAGGCGCGTCGTTCAAGCCTGGCAAAGGTATCATGCTTATCGATGAGACGCGTCAAATCCTTGGAGTTGAGATCGCGGACGTGATCGAGGAGAAATTGCCCCAAGTAGTCCGGTTTAACGTCCAGGTTTTTGGTGAGATACATCGGTTCACGCATGCCAATTTGGATCATACCGGTTGTGATGTTCACGGCTCCGGTTTCCTGCCGCCGGAAAGGGTGGTTCTAGTGGAGCCGAAACAGCCGGTCAAACTATTGACAACCGCAAATGAAACGATGGATGGTTTCGTTGTAGCCGTTAAAAAAACGCTCGCTCATGGAGAAACCGAAATTATCATTGGTGTTACGAGTACCGGCACGAAGCTCAAAGACGGCGAGTTTGTACAAGCGACCATCACCTTGCCGCGCGATGAGCCTGTAACCGTTATTCCAAGCTCGGCCCTACTACGCACCGCGGAAGGTACGTTCGTATATGTAATCAATGGCGATGCCTATTATCGTACGACTGTGAAGGTTGGCAGCGAAGCGGATGGCAAGATCGAGATTACGGATGGTTTATACGCAGGTGATCAGGTGGTGGCAAAGCCCGTGGAAACACTTTGGATCATCGAACTCCGCGCCACTAAAGGAGGGGGACACTCCCACTAATTATGTTAAACCAAATTCTTGAATTTTCCGTTCGCCAACGAATGTTCGTGATCATGGCCACGCTGGCGCTCGTCGGTATTGGTGTTTGGTCGGCGATTCGCCTCCCCATTGATGCCGTCCCGGATATTACCAATATTCAAGTCCAGGTCAACACGGAAGTTCCAGCACTGGCGCCGGAAGAGATCGAAAAACTCGTCACCTTCCCGATTGAAAACGAAATGGCGGGCATCCCGGGACTGACAGAGCTTCGCTCGCTATCCAAGTTTGGCCTCTCGCAGGTAACGCTTGTTTTTAAGGATGGCACGGATATTTATCGTTCGCGTCAGCTCGTGAGCGAGCGGCTCCAGACGGTCACGGATGAATTGCCGCCCGGTCTTACGCCGAAGCTTGCGCCCATCAGCACGGGTCTTGGCGAAATATTTTACTATGTCGTGGAATACGCGCCGGATGCAGCCAATAAACCCGCCACGCGCGAAGCGCAGCTTATGGAACTTAAGCTCATCCACGATTTTTTGATCAAACCGCGTTTGCGTTCGACGCCGGGATTAGCCGAAGTCAATTCCTCGGGTGGTTATGAAAAACAGATCGTTATTGAAGCAAACCCTGACAAGCTTAAAAGTGTGGGTATGTCATTCAGCGAGATTGCCGCATCAATTGGCGAGAACGTCGAAAACGCGGGCGGCAGCGTGATTCAGATAGGCGGCGAGCAGGTAACTGTGCGCGCGGCAGGCCGGGTGCAAAGTGCGGCGGAGATTGAACAACTGCCGCTTAAGTTCGGCGCGCGGGCAACTCCGCTTCGCGTGAAAGACGTGGCGGAGGTCATCATTGGCAAGGCAGTGCGCGGCGGTGCGAGCACTTACAACGGCGAAGAGTGCGTACTGGGCTCGGCGCTCATGTTGGCAGGGGAAAATAGCCGCCTGGTCGCCAAAGCGGTCGCTGAGAAGCTAAAAGAGATAGAAACAAAACTCCCGGAGGGTGTAAAAATTATTCCCGTGTATGACCGCACAAAGCTTGTGGATCGCACGATTCACACGGTCGAATCAAGCCTATTTGAAGGCGCTATTCTCGTGGTCGTGGTGCTGCTTGTGATGTTGGGAAACTGGCGCGCGGCGCTTATTGTGGCGCTTGCCATTCCGCTTTCGATGCTTTTTGCGATCACCGGCATGGTGCAGGGTCGTGTTTCCGGCAACCTGATGAGTTTAGGGGCTATCGACTTCGGCTTGATCGTGGATGGGGCGGTTGTGATGGTAGAAAATATCATGCGTCATCTCGCCGAGAAGCAGCACCAGCTTAAACGTCGGCTTACGGCCGCCGAGCGCACGCATGAAGTGCTTCTAGCGACGAAAGAAGTCGC
>CAZDBQ010000047.1:0-7314 GCA_964503765.1 uncultured Planctomycetia bacterium
TTACAGGCACAGGCATTGCCTGGTCCCAGTTCAACAATCCTGAACATGCGCTGGCTAGACTCGAAGCCGACAAGAGTCTCTTCAAGAAAATTCTCGACAAAAAATTCTATATTGATGACCTTTATGAATTTCTGGTGGAACAGGTCAGTCACAGGATCGCCCGCATTTTTGAATGGTTTGATAAAAATATAATCAACGGCCTGATGGTCAACCAGAGCGCCTTTAGCATCATGCGCCTTGGTCGGCTGACCTCAAGACTCCAAAACGGGATGCTGCAGGACTATCTTTCGATCGCCATCGGGATTGGCGTGGTAATTATTTTTTGGTTAGTAAGACCCACTTAAAAGGAACTTAGGTATGGATTTTCCTATCTTAACAACGATTTTACTGTGCCCGGTGGTAGCGCTCTTCCTCATCCTTCTCACACCCGCGCGCTGCGAAAAAACTGTGCGGGTGATCGCGCTTATCGCGTCCACCGCGACAGTGGCCCTTTCGCTTTACCTCTGTTTCATCTTTGACGTCACCAATCCCTCTTTCCAATTCATCGAAAATGTAGAGTGGATTAAGAGCTACGGCATCAACTACTCCAACGCCGTCGACGGCATGAGCCTGCCGATGATTCTTTTAACGTCAATCGTCATCTTCACGGGGGTCCTGGTTTCGTTCTCAGTGACTTTCCGCGTAAAAGATTTCTTCGCCAACATGATGTTCCTCGTAGCCGGTGTCTTCGGTGTCTTCATGACGACCAACCTCTTCTTTTTCTTCCTCTTCTACGAAGTAGCGGTCATCCCGATGTATCTTTTGATCGTGATCTGGGGCTCCACCAACAAGCAATACGCCGCGATGAAATTGACCCTCTATCTTCTATTCGGAAGCGCTTTGATGTTCGCGGGCTTTCTTTATATCTACAGTCTTCCCGGAGCCCACACGTTTGACTTGATAGCCCTTAAAGAAAATGTGCAATTCACGCCTCAAATTCAAAATATTTTATTCATAACCCTCTTCGTTGGGTTCGGCGTGCTAGCTGCCTGTTTTCCGTTTCACGTCTGGTCGCCCGACGGGCACGTCGCCGCGCCCACCGCGGCCAGCATGCTCCACGCCGGGGTTCTGATGAAGCTGGGGGCCTATGGGATCTTAAGAATCGCCGTCTATCTCCTTCCAGAGGGCGCGCGCCACTGGGCCTTTTTTATCGCTATTCTTTCGTTGTGCAACATCGTCTACGGCGCGATGGTCGCTACCCAGCAAAAAGATTTGAAGTTCATGATCGGTTATTCGAGTGTCAGCCACATGGGAATTGTGCTGCTCGGCATCGCCACGATGACGCCAATCGGTTTTAACGGAGCGGTCTTTCAGATGTTCGCGCATGGGGTCATGACGGCCCTCTTCTTCGCCTGTGTGGGTTTTATTTATGACGGCTGCCACACAAGAATGGTAAATGAGCTTGGAGGCCTTTCCAAACAAGCTCCAAAGATATCCGCCTTCTTTATTATCGCCGGCCTCTGCGGTTTGGGCATCCCGGGACTTGGAACTTTCGTCGCCGAGCTTCTCGTGACCATCGCGGCTGTGAGCGTCTTCCCGGTCATCGGGATCATTTCGATCATCGCGCTTCTGATCACGGCCTATTACATTTTAACCGCGATACAAAGCGCCTTTTACGGGCCGATCAATATGAAGCACGATGAGTTCAAAGACATGAACGCGTTTCAATTTATCCCGCGGGCGGTGCTCGTGGGCGTGCTTATTATTTCCGGTATTTTTCCCCAAATTTTTATTAACTGGATTTCTTTGTCCACAAAAACTCTGCTGGGGAGCTAAATGAAGGTTCTGTTTAAATGATTCTATTCTTGCCCGAAACACTGATCCTTGTCCTATCCATAATTCTTTTTTGCTTCACACTAGCCAAGAAAGAAACCGTGGCAAAGGCCCTTTATCCCTTCATGATCTTCACGGGCGTCGCGCTCCTGGTAGGCTCTGGCTACACGCTCTACGCTTCCGGGAATCTCTTCTACGGAACGTACCGAATCGACCTTCTCTCGCAGGGCTTTAAATTCATCCTGTCGCTGGCGCTTTTCTTCACGATTCTTTTTTCAAAAGAGACACTCTCTATCCACGAAAAGCGCAAAGTGGAGTATTTTTTCTTCCTTTTAACGGCAACGCTCGGAATGATGATGATCACCAGCGCGGCGGATATTCTAACGCTTTATATTTCACTCGAGCTTTCCGCCTACTCGCTTTATCTCTTGACCGCGCTTAGGCAGGACCGCCGGACTGCCGAGGCAAGCGTGAAGTACCTAATCTTCGGGGCGGCGACAAGCGGTGTTTTTCTGTGGGGCTTTAGCCTCATCGCGGGCCTTTCCGGTACCCTATCGCTTTTTGAGATCGCCAAAAGCGCTCCGACCCTGATGGCACAGCCCGCTTTCTCTTTGGGTCTTATTCTTGCCTCTTTCGCGTTCCTATTTAAACTCTCAAGCTTTCCTACTCACTTCTGGGCCCCTGACGTTTATGAAAGCGCGGCCACTCCCGTCACGAACTTCATCGCGACCGCTTCCAAAGCCGCCGCGGTCGCTATCCTGATCCGAGTTTTTCTCTTAATGGGTGTTTCAAGCGCCTTGGTCACGATCCTTAGTATCATCGCGTTTATCTCAATGACACTGGGCAACTGCGTGGCACTCGTTCAGAAAGACTTAAAACGGCTTCTGGCTTATTCCAGCATCGCGCAGGCAGGCTACATCCTCGTAGCGCTCTTAGCGGGGAGCTTTGAAGGCTACTCCTCAAGTTTTTTTTACGCCATGGCTTACGTGTTGATGAACACCGGCGCTTTTCTTGTCGTCATTCTCGTGGCAAAATCCATGAACCATGACAACCCCCAGATTGAGCATTTTGATGGCTTAGCGGAGCGTTCTCCTTTTCTGGCGCTGATACTTCTTTTGAGCCTCCTTTCGTTAGCGGGAATACCGCCTCTGGTGGGATTCACCGGCAAGTGGATCCTTTTCTCGGCCGCCATGGAAAAGGGTCACTGGTTCCTGGTGTTATGGGGGGTTTTGAATAGCGTGGTCTCCCTCTTTTATTATTTAACGGTTGTAAAACACGCCTACCTCGAGAAACCAAAAACAAAAGAACCTATTCTTATCCCTGTTCCCTTAAGGATTTTGGGAATCGCCCTTTTCTGCGCGCTTCTCTTTCTTGGTGTGTTTCCGAACTTCTTCATCACGTTTGCCCAACAGGCCGTCACGGCTGCCGGGCTTTCCTGATGTTTCTGGAGCTTGTCTGGGTTATCCCGTTTGTTCTGCTGCTCCTGTCCATTGCCATTCTTCCTCTGGCTAACAAACACTGGTGGGAAAAATACTACCCATGGGTGGCCATCGGTTTGGGCGCGATTGTTGTATCCCATTACGTATTTGGCCTAAGAAATACTGAAAGTCTCCTGCACACAGGGTATGAGTATTTGAGTTTCATTTCGCTCATAGGCTCTCTTTTTGTGGTTGCGGGGGGCATTCATATCAGCGTAAAAGGCGAAGCCACGCCGCTTGTGAATTCCACTTTTCTTTTTATCGGAGCCATCCTCTCAAATTTCATCGGCACGACCGGCGCTTCTATGATTCTCATCCGCCCCTGGATCCGGATGAACAAATACCGCCTGACCGCTTTTCACATTGTTTTCTTCATTTTCATAGTCAGCAACATCGGGGGGGCTCTGACTCCCATCGGTGACCCCCCTCTTTTTCTGGGATACCTGAAAGGCGTGCCTTTCTTCTGGGTCCTGCAGAATGTTTGGACAATTTGGCTTTTGGCGGTGGGAATGGTGCTAGGAGTTTTTTATGTCTTGGATAGCCAAAATTTCAAGAAAGCGCCTCTCAACATCCGCGTGAAAGAAACCGGTCATGAGGAAGAATGGCGTTTCTCAGGAACTCACAATGTTTTTTTTCTGCTTATGATTCTGGGGGCTGTTTTTATCAACCATCCTCCTTTCCTGAGAGAGGCACTTATGATACTAGCGGCGGTTCTATCCTACAAGACGACCCCCAAAAGAGTTCATGAGAGCAATGACTTCAACTTTGGGCCCATCAAAGAAGTGGCGATCCTTTTTTTGGGGATATTTGCCACGATGATCCCGGCGCTCGCGTGGCTGGAACACAACGCGGCGCAATTAGGCTTTAACAGTGTAGGGGCATTTTTCTGGGGAAGTGGGTGCTTATCAGCCGCGCTCGATAACGCGCCTACTTATTTGAATTTCTTGAGCGCGGCGATAGGGCTCTTCGGGCCTGTCGATGTCCTGCTCAAGGACCATCCCAACTACGTCCGCGCCATCAGTGTGGGGTCGGTATTTTTTGGCGCGGTGACTTATATCGGTAACGGCCCCAATTTTCTGGTGAAGTCCATCGCTGATCAATCAAAAGCAAAAACCCCAAGCTTCTTCGGCTACTTTTTCAACTACAGCCTGCCGGTTCTAATTCCTGTCTTTACGGTGATCTGGTTTTTCTTTTTTCGATAATCTTAAATTTAAGATTTAAGAGGACGTCTTGTCTTTGGAGAGATAAACCGTAAGGACGGTATTGCCTTTCATGGAGGGAATCAAAAGCTCGTTCCTAGCCCGGTCGCAGGAAATATCGGCAGGTGAAGTCAGACCGCTTAAAAAAGTGGAAAGTTGGCCACGTCCAAAACGTGTGATCTTATAAATCTCGCCTTTGTCAAAACTTGAGACGTAAAGATTGCCTTCCTTGTCATAGTCAATGCCGTCCAGGCCCGATAGCCCACGCTTCAGAACATGGATCTTCCCTGAACGGTCAATCTCTAAAATCTGGCCTGTCTTCCAGGTGACCACGACCAGGTTCTTGGATTTGGGATTAACCATAAGGCCGTTGGGGCCGCCTAGCTCTTTTCCCTGCTTTAATAGTTTGACCGCATAATTTTTATCCGGCTCAATCCTGAATAGTTGGTTTGTCATAAGATCGCTGACGTAAAGAAAGCCTTGGCCGTCCACCGTGATATCGTTCAGAAATTTGACGTTCCACTTTAACAGGTCAATAATTACCGAGGGCTTCCCCGTTTCTTTATTGAACCCTTTCACGGTATCAATGTCGGTGACAAAGATATTTTTCCCAACCACTGCCAGGCCTTTGGGGGCATTGAGCAACAGCTCGTCCTTTTTTCCGCCTATGAATTGCTGTATGACGATATTGCCATCGCGGCTGATTTTGGAGATAAACCCATTCCCGTCCTTATCGCTAGGTGAACCATTGATGTTCGAAACAAAATAGGAGCCATCCTCAGGATCCACCACCATACTTTCGGGAGTACTAAAATTGGAAAGAGTGAAAGAATAAACCGGCGAGGTAAGAGACAAGGACAGCAGGGAGATTACAAATATTTTTTTCATAATCTAAGTATAACAGAACTTGTGCGGTTATTAAAGTGAGCCTACTGCGAAAAGAAACCCCTTAAGGTAATACGTCTCAGGAATGAAGGGATTGATGGGGTGATCCGCGGCCTGTTTTAAGAATTTAAGAACCCTTAAGCTCTTACGCACATCGCAAGCGGCGCTAAGGCTTGCCTGCATGAGAAGATTATCGTCCACGTGGTAGGAACAAGAAAATACCGCCAAGAGCCCACCTTCATTTAAGATCTTCATCGACCTAAGGAGAATTTCCTTATAACCCGCTAGCGCCCCTTCGAGCGCGTCTTTTCGTTTAACAAACGAGGGGGGATCCAAAATAACGAGATCAAATTTTCTTTTTTCTTTTTCCAGGGCTTTTAATTCGTCAAATACATTAGTAACCTTGAACTGGAGAGCCTGAGCGCTGATTTGGTTTAACTTCCGGTTTTCTTCGGCGCGCGCGATCACCTCTTCTTGAATATCCAGCCCAAGTACCTGCGCGCCGCTAAGCGCCAAATGCAGGCCAAAACCGCCTTCATAGCAAAAGGCGTCCAAAACGCTGCCTTTGATCTTTAGGTCTGCCAACAATAGGCGGTTTTCACGCTGGTCAAGATACAGTCCCGTTTTGTGGCCCCCGGCAAAGCGTACCCCGTAGCGAATGTTTCGTTCATAGACGGTTGTCTCCTCGCCGCAGCTTCTCTCTATCCACCCCACACTCTCCTCAAGTCCCTCAAACCTTCGCGAACCTGAGTCGCTTTTTTCATAAATACCCTTCGAGGGAACACACTCACGAAGGGCGTCCAAAACTAGAGGTTTGAGCCGTTCCATGCCAAGCGTCAAAAACTGCACCACCTGAACTTCCCCGTACTGGTCAATCACCAGGCCCGGCAAATCATCACCCTCACTCGAGATAAGACGATAAGCGTTGGTGTCACTCAGAACGGCCTTCCTGAAGTCCAAAGCCTTTTTGATCTTGGAGACAAAAAAGTTTTTATCAATAGAGGCCGCGTCCCGGGTCAAAAATCTTACGCTTATCTCGGATTGAGGATTAAAATACCCTCGCCCCAAAAACCGCTTGCCCTCAGAAAGGATATCCACCACCTCCCCCGGCTTTGGGGAGCCCGTGACCTCCCGGATTTGGCTGCGATACACCCACGGGTGCCCATAACGAGAAGCCCCTTGAGGAGCTTTTTTGATAAAAACTTTTGCGTGTTCAGTCACTTCAGCTTATCCTTGAATGGCCTGTGGAAACCATGCGCGGCCACCTTACTTTTAAACAAAACATCACCGCTTTCCCGCTGCGTCTCATAGAGTCGCTCCATAAATTCCCTGGGTTCCACAACAATGGCCCCAAAACCCCTGGCGATGTTTGAGAGCGCCCTATCCTTAGTGACGACTTTCAGCTGCGACTGGCCCTGCCTTTCGCACAAGGTTCTTTCAATAGTGGAATCCGCTGTGACCATTTGGGAATAGACAGCATGGAAGGATTTTGTTTTGTAGGCTTCAAGCTCTTCGTCGTTTCCTCGGCCGTCCAGTACCATTAGAACCTTGCGATTCCCCGTGGCCGCGAAACTCGCGAGCAGTCCAAATAAAGCCTCTCTTGAAATTTTAGATTCTTTATTTTTCTGTGTTAGATCGTGGAGAAGATTATAGCCGTCAATTAGCCATTCTTCCGACAGTGACACCATAGGATTTGTTTAAGGATAAACTATTGGGTGGGTGTGAAAAACTATCTTTCTTCCATCTGCCTTATAAGATAAGCATCCAGAAGATCCTTCTTGCTTCGCCACCTACCGCCTATTTTGAACCCAGGCAGAACCCCTTTTTTCAGCCAGCGGTAAACCGTCATCTCATGCACCCCCAGATACTTGGCGATCTCCTTGGTGGTCATGATCTGCGTCCGTTCCGGCCTCTCCGGTTCTTTCGGCCTAAGTTCAGCA
>CAZDBQ010000048.1:0-3142 GCA_964503765.1 uncultured Planctomycetia bacterium
GCCAAACGTCTGATTGTAATCAATCGACGAACCGGTGTCCTGGCCCTCTTCCAAATCTCCTGACGAAAACATCCTTTGAATTCCCTGTAATAGCACTTTACTTCCTCCTTTGAGCCTGCCTTTGGGGCTAAGGCTCTGTCCAGGTCGCGATGACCTCAGAAAAACGGGTTAAGCGGACTATCGCGATGTTCCCGAACTTACTCGACTTCACTCTTAATCTTTTTTATCTCACTCATAATTCTATTACTGACAGCCATGTACCTGTCTTCTTGGGACATCAAGCCCTTGTCCATGGCGGCAATAAACGCTTCCCCATAAAACACCTTTACCGGTCGGCATTTAAACCACTTGGCGCCCTTGGGAAATGCGGCAAATGTACCCTGGATGTACACTGGCACTACCCACGCCTGGCTTTTTACAGCCAGAAACCCGACTCCACTTTCGGAGTTCTTAAAATTTCCATCCAACGAACGAGTGCCTTCGGGAAAGACAACGACGCACTTGCCTTCCGTCAAAACCCTCAAAAGATCACGTATGCTTTTAAAATCACGACCCTCTGTCTTAATCGGTAATGCCCCAATTGACCGAAGGACCCACCCCACAAAAAATGCCCTGAACAAATACTCTTTGGCTAAGTAGGTAACACGTCGCTTGAGTGAAATACCAAGAATCGGCGGGTCTAAAAAGCTCGCGTGGTTTGGTGCAAGAATTACGCCACGTTTGTCCGTCTCGTCCGGTACTAGATTTGACTTAAAACCCTTAAAGCGAAAAAAAAGCCTATAAAGAATAAAAAGAACAATCTTAATCAACCCGTAGAAAAAGGGATTCGGATGAGCTTCCCTGCTAACTTGCACTTTTATTTAACTTGCCATGCTTCAACGGGTTAGACTGAATGATTTGCAAGATTTTATCAACTGTATCCTGGATTGTCAATGAAGTCGTATCAATGACAAAAGCGTCCTTGGCGCGTCTCAAGGGCCCCTCTTTGCGCTCATAATCACTCTTGTCACGCCTTTTGATGTCCTTCAAAACCTCGCTGGTAGTAGCCTTATGCCCCGCCCCGACAAGCTCGCGGTAGCGTCGGCGAGCCCGTATGGCGTCGCTCGCCTCAAAATAGAGCTTAAAGTCAGCATCCGGAAATACCATGGTGCCGATATCCCGACCCTCCATTACCCCGCCTGATTTCTTACCCAGTTTCCTTTGCAACTTTACCATCACGCGCCGAATCAGTGGTTCTCGGGCGATATAAACAACGTTTTTAGTGAGCTCGGGCAAGCGAATTGCCTTAGAGACGTCTTTTCCGTCCAGGATCACTCTCTGTCTTTCCGGGTCATTGCCCGCAAAGCGGATACTGCAGACTTTTGAGAGAGCGGTAAGTTTGCGGGTATCGGTGAGTGAGACCCCTTTCTGCATGGCCTTTAACGTTACTGCCCGGTACATGGCACCGGTATCAATAAAGGGGACTTTGAGGCGCTTGGCGAGGGCCTTGGCGGTGCTGGACTTCCCGCTTCCGGCGGGGCCGTCAATAGCGATGATGAGCTTAGACTTTGCCCGCATTTAAATTTGCTTTTGTAATTAATTTGCTTAGGCCAGAGGCTTGGTTTGAGCGAATCAAATTTTCGAATAGACTAAGATCGTTCTTGTAACGGCGAAGCGCTGAAAGAACGGCGCTACGATTCGTGAGAAGAATATCGGTCCAGACGTTGGGGTGAGACTTCGCTAAACGGGCCAAATCTTTAAAGCTGGGATTAAGGTCAAATTTCTGATCAATCGGCTGATTAAGAGTCTGCAAAAGAGCAAAAGAAAGAACGTGCGGCAGATGGCTCACCTGAGCCACCCAATCGTCATGGCGCTTGGCGTTAAGCTGTACGGGCTTTGACCCCAGGGCTCTCCATAACGCTTCCACCTTCGGATTTTTGGAAGTCATGAAGCAAGCGGAGCCACTAAAAAGACCCGCCGCCGCGTGGTCTATTCCACATTTTTCCGACCCCGCCATGGGGTGGCAGCCGACAAAGGGGCTCTTAAGATACTTTTTAGCCGCCCGAAGAATTTCTTCTTTTGAGCTGCCCACATCCATCACGATCGTATTTTTTCCCACCCAAGGAGCGATAATTTGCAAGTGACGAATGATTTCCCGGGCCGGCGCGCAAAGAATTACAAGGTCCGCGCCCTTCACCCCCTCTTTTAGGTCAAGGGTCGCGACATCAAGCGCTTTCATTTTGAAAGCTTTCCCAATCGTGCTCTTTTTTCTAGCCACGCCGACGACCCACTTGGCTACTTTCTTTTTCTTGATCGCCATCCCAAGAGAGCCTCCAATGAGGCCAACTCCCACAATGCAGACTTTGTTAAAGAGAGGTTTCTTCATCAAATACTTCGCCCAACCGCCTTTGCGATCAACCGCAGCTCACCCATCAGGACTTCAAATTTATTCAGCTTGAGCGCCTGAGGCCCGTCACAGACCGCCTTTTCAGGCTCGTCGTGCACCTCAATCAAGAGTCCGTCTGCACCTACGGCAATCGAGGCCTTGGCCAGCGGAGCTACGTAATCCCAGATACCTGAGCAATGCGAAGGGTCAATGACCACGGGCAAGTGGCTTAATTTCTTAATGACGGGGACCGCGCTGATATCCAACGTAAAACGCGTGGAATCCTCAAACGTCCTTATTCCCCGCTCGCATAAAATGACGTTATGATTTCCTTCCGAGAAAATGTACTCGGCCGATAAGAGAAAATCCTTGACCGTGTTAGCCATCCCTCTTTTTAGAAGGATGGGCTTTCTTGTTTTGCCCACTTCCTTCAGAAGTTCAAAGTTCTGCATGTTCCTAGCGCCGATCTGGATCACGTCTGAGTACTTGAGAAATAACGGCAGGTCGCGAGGATCCATGAGCTCCGTGACAATGGGAATCCCAGCCTCTTTTTTGGCCTCATAGAGAAACTTCATGCCCTTCTCGCCCAAACCCTGAAAAGAATAGGGGGACGTGCGCGGCTTAAAGGCTCCTCCTCGCAGAACCTTGGCCCCGCTCTTCTTAACGTCTTTGGCGATACGCATCAGGCGCTCTTTACTTTCCACCGTGCAAGGGCCCGCCATCACGATTATTTTTTCGCCTCCGACTTGGACTCCCGGGGCAATCGTAACGAGACTA
>CAZDBQ010000049.1:0-7451 GCA_964503765.1 uncultured Planctomycetia bacterium
CTCCTCTACCTTTTCTTTTACTTCTTCAAGCGACAAGTCTCCCTTCTTAAAGAAGGCGAAATAACCCAGGCCCTTAAACTTCTCCTCGACTTCTTCCTCAATAAAACCGCTGATCACAATAACCCGTACCGCCGGATCAATGCTTTGAAGCATAGGCAGAAGCTTCTCGCCCGTCGCGAACGGCATGTTGAAATCAAGTAAGATTACTTTTGGCTTCTCCCGACGAAAAGTCGTCAGCGTGTCTTCCAGGTTATTGGCCGCGTGCACCTCAAAGCCGTGGGAATTAAAATAGTCCACCATCAGCTGGAGATACGCCTGTTCATCATCCACCACCATAATACTTTTTTTAATCATGCCCGCTAGACCTCGTCGTGGCCGTGTGAAATCGGTTCGATATGGACAACCACATCCGATACCCCCGGAAATTCTTTGCGTATGCCGTGCTCGATCCTATTCGCCAGTTGATGTGAAGCAATCACGGTCATCTCATTATCGACTAAGACATGCAGATCCACATAAACGCTGTCTACCCGTCCTCGCGTCCGGATCTCATGGCAATCTCTGACGCCTTCGATCCCTCGCACCACTTTCTCGATCTTTGCCTTGTCTAATACCACGTGGTCGCACAGCACGTCCGAACTCCGCTTTAAAATACCGATGGCCGTAATCACGATGACAATGCCAATGACGAAAGAAAAGATCGCGTCCAATCTCGGGATTTGGAGACTGATACCGATGAGTGCCGCAAAAACACCCAGCGTTACGAAAACATCACTTAACGTATGCCACGAATCGCTGATCAAGAAATCGCTCTGGAGAAGACGGCCTTTTTTTCTCTCATACCAGGCGACGAAGAGATTCACACCAAGGGTAAAGGCCATCACCAGGAAACTGACGAGATTGACTTGAGGCGTTTTGCGATGGACAAAACTAGCAAGGGCTTCGCGAAAGATCCCCAACGCCACGAGAAAGAGTAAAAACGCGATAATGACGGACGCGAGCGTCTCATATTTTTGATGCCCATAGGGATGGTCCTCGTCCGCCGGATGCCCGGAAATGTAGATAGCGGTAAGCCCTATGATATTGGAGGTGCCGTCTGAGAAGGAGTGAAACCCATCCGCGGTAATCGCGATGCACTGGGTCGCGAGCCCGAAGACAATTTTAAGCGCCGCAACGCTCCAGTTTAAGACGAGTGTGATCCACAGAACCAAAGCGACCTGTCGAGTCCTGTCCGCCCGAGTGAGAACCGGTTGTGCGTTAACACTCATGAATTAGTAAACTATTTCTTCTTTGGCTCGTAGGAGCTTCTGTCGATTTCTTTCAACAAATAGTTATCAAGCACTTCTTTCTTGGTGCGCCATTGCCCGCCGACTTTAAAACCGGGCAATTTTTTTTCCTTCAGCAAGCGGTACACCGTCATGGAATGCACGCCCAAATACTTGGCGACTTCTTTTAGCGTCATGATCTGTGTGCGCTGCGGTCTTTTCTCTTCTACCATAAATGTATCCTTCCTTTTTTAACGCAAATACTCTACCACATTCTTTTATTAAATTTCAAGTAATTTTAATCAAAAATAACAGAGCCCTTTTAGGCCTGTTCTATCGCGACTCCCAGCTTATCAATGCCCGCTTGTTTCGCGGCATCGAGTACTTTTACCAGATAATCCACCGAAGCCAGTTTATCCGCCCTGACAAGCAGGCCTGACCGCTTCGATTGCTTGGATCTTGACACCAGTTCTTCCTTCAATTTGTTGGGAAACACTCGTGTTTTGCCGATATAGATCTCATTTCCGGAGGTCACGGAGACTACCAACGGCGCGTCGCCCTTGGACTCCTCTTTGAGCTTTCCTTGAGGGAGACTCACTTCAATCTTCGCTTCTTTGTGAGGATTAAACGTGTACAAGAGACTAAAAGTGATGAAGAAAAATATAAACAAATTCATCACGATGTCCGTCATCGCGACGGATTCCAGCGAAAGGAAGGATTTATGCGAGGCTTTAATTTTCACTTTTTAAAACGACGGGCTTTGCTCAGCACCGACACGAGCTCGTCCCCATAATGATTAAGGTCCTGGGTAACATTGTTGACCTTGCTCAGGAAAATATTGTAAATGATGTAATACGGAATCGCGATGATAAGACCGGCCGCGGTGGTGATCATCGCCTGGTAGATCCCAGCCGCCAGGGTACTGACCGTGACGGATGTCGAAAATCTCTCCCAAGCCATGAAGGCTTGAATCAAACCTAGAATCGTCCCCAAGAAACCCAAGAGCGGTTCCACGCCTATGACCACGACAAGGTAATTAAGATTCTTCTCTACTTTCTGAACCTGCCGGTTTCCTTCGCGCTCCATTAGGCGTTCTATTTCGGAGGCCTCTTCATCGGCATGTTCAAAGGCGCATTTGAAAACTTTCGCGAGCGGGTGGCGTACTTGCTCGCATATCTCAAGCGCCTCTTTTGCGTTCCCCTGCTTCACCAAAGAAAATACTCCGTCAGCGAACACCTGAGTGTTGAGCCTTATCTTCCAGAAAAACCAAAGCCTTTCCATAACAAGCGCCAGTGCCACCACAGATCCCAAAAGAATCGGGGCCATCACCCAGCCGCCTTTTACGATAATATCAATCATGAAACCCCCTTTGCGTTAAAACTTTTCGTCTTCAACCACGCGACCGCTTCCTCTTTGGTAGCAATCTTGTTTTCAAGCTGCGCTTCCTCGAGGGACCGAAGAATCTTCCCAATCACAGGCCCTTCGGGAAAACCTAAAGCCAAGAGGTCGCTGCCGTTGATCAGGGGCTTGGGCCTTATTTGCTCTTGAGTCAAAACCTTTATCTTCTTTTTAAGAAAACGCCAGTTGGACAAATCACCGTGGCTGGCCAGGCAATCGATCCGGTGCTGTTCAAGCTCCGTTGAAAACGTCGCCCTCTGAAGAAACTTCTTTAACGTGCTCTCCCGCATCTGCCTCACATCCTTGAAGCGCATGTGGCCGTCGACACAGGCGATAATTTGATCCTTAAGATCGTTGGGAAACCGGAGGCGTTCAAGTATCTTTTCCGTGATCTTGGCGCCCACGCGGTCGTGGCCGTTGAAACGTATCCGGTCCTTGCGCCTAAAGGTATCCGGCTTCCCCACATCGTGCAGGAGCGCGCCAAAAGCTAGTACTGTGGTGGGGTTTTTTAATTGTTTCAACAAAAGCCGTGTGTGGACAAACACGTCGCCTTCCGGATGATAGGCCCTGGGCTGCTGGACCCCCTTCATTTTGAAAACTTCGGGAAGCACTTCCTTTAAAAGACCCGCTTTATCCAGAAGCGTCAAAGCCAGGTCAGGGTGAGGCCCGGTAAACATCTTCACCAATTCATCGCGAACCCGCTCCTGGCTCACCTCGCCAATTTTTTTAGCGAGCTTCTTAATGGTGGCAAATGTTTTGGGCTCTATCTTAAATCCCAGTACACTGGCGAATCTTACGGCCCGCAGCATCCGGAGCTTGTCTTCCGTAAAGCGCCTGTGAGGGTCTCCAATCGCGCGGATGATTTTTTTCTTAATGTCTTTTTCGCCCGCCACCCAATCCATCACCTTCCGCGTCATCGGGTCATAAAAAATGCCGTTCACCGTAAAATCACGGCGAAGGGCGTCTTCCTTGGCGTCGGTAAAACGAACCCCTGTCGGATGGCGTCCGTCTTGATAGCCTTTATCCATCCGGAAAGTGGCGACTTCAAACGTCTGTCCTTCCTGAACCACCAGCATGACCCCGAATTGGGCTCCTACGGGAATCGTTTTGGGAAAGAGGCGCCCCACGGTCTCAGGAACCGCGTTGGTCGCGATATCAAAATCCTTGGGGGTCTTTTTCAGAAGCAGGTCGCGGACACACCCGCCTACAAAATAGGCTTCGTGACCTTTTTCCCTTAACGTGCGGATGATTTGAAGGGCGAGTTCTTTCTTAATTGAGGGTTTTTTCACCCGGCTTCCATTCGCAACCGGTTAATTTTCCGGTTTGCAACGCCTGGACCGTTCTCAACGTTTCTTCAACGCTTCTGCCCACTGGCAAGTCATTGATCACGGCTGATCTCAAGATTCCATTGGGATCAATGATAAAAGTACCTCTCAGCGCAATTCCCTTGTCCTCTAAAAGCACATTAAAACTACGGGACAATTTGTGATTGGTGTCCGCCAGGATCGGGAATTGAATCTTTCCAAGCTCCTGCTCAGCCCACGCCTTGTGGGAATAAACGCTGTCCGTGCTGGCCGCGAGAACCTCGGCGTTTAATTTCTTAAACGACGCGTAATGTTTGTCGAAATTCTTTATCTCCGTGGGGCACACGAAGGTGAAATCCAAAGGATAGAAAAAAAGGACCAGCCATTTTCCCTTATAGTCCGCTAGTTTTACCTCCTTGAAACTCCCATCCGCCGCGAGCGCCTGTGCTAAAAAATCAGGGGCTTTCTGACCTACTTGAATGTGACAAATGCCATTTTCGCCTTGCATGTTTGAAATCCTCCTTTTTGGATAGGCTGTGATTATACCGCTAGAGAGGGCGGATGGCAATACGACCCAGCAGCGCCGGGATATCCCGCTTGAGGCAAAGCCTCGGGGCTTCTCTCATCACGGCTGAGGTGCTGGCAGCCACCCCCAAACGGGCGGCCTGCTTTAAACTCATCCCTCTGTAAAGGCCAAGGGCGAAGCCTCCGATAAGAGAATCGCCCGCCCCCACCTTGCTCTTCACCACTACCCGGGGTGTGAGGACGTGAAAGGCTTCTTTCTCCGTGACAAACAAGGCCCCCTTCTTGCCCAGTGAGACAATCACTATTTTGACACCTCTTTTCACTACCGTTTTGGCGGCGGCCAAATACTCCTTCACTGTCCCAAGCGGCCTGCCCATCAACCGCTGCATTTCATGCTCATTGGGTTTGATCATAAAAGGCTTCGCCTCAATCCCGAGTCTCAGAGCCTCGTTGTCTGCGTCCAGAATACAGTGGGTCCCCTTCTTTTGAAGGGCTAAAATAAATTTTCGGTAAGTCGAATCTTTCATCTTGTGTGAAAGACTCCCGCCAAGCGCCCACAAAAAGGGTTTGGGTCTGACGGAAAGGAGCTTTCTTAGAAATTTGTCTATCTCTTTTTCAGGAACCTCCGGGCCGGGCGCGCTGACGCGCGTCTGGGTACGGTCTTTCAGGTCCGTCAAAATCGTATTGATCCGGGTCTCCCCTTTGACGAAACTTGCCGAAAACGGGATGTCGAGCTTCCTTACCCCCTCACTCCAGTATCGTCCCACAAATCCAGCGACAAGCGCATGCGCCCGTGTCGGTCCCCCGAGCTCACGAATCACTTTTGAAACATTGAGGCCCTTCCCGCCCGGGTAGTCTGTGATCGAGCAGGCGCGGTTCGTATCGTCCATGTGAAGATGGGGCACGACCAGGTGCTGATCGATGGAAGGGTTGAGCGTAATTGTCGCGATCATGAAACCAGTCCTTTTTCAAACAGGACCGCTTGGACTTTATCTTTATTTTGATACAATTTTTTTATCCACATCTGCCATTCGGCATAGTCAGAAAATTTCATTCGCTCAGATAAAACACCGGCAGCCTCTCTATCGATAAGAAACCTGAAACCCTCGTCAATCACGTTAGGCTTGGATTTCACGGACTTCTTTAGCCGGTTGACCACCCCCACTCTCTCCCCAAAAACCCTCACCGAAGTTCCTGTCTTAAAAAGTTCGATAATGCAGCCTCCGAGTCCCATTGCCACCTGCGCGTCTTGAGTCAAAACCCTGAACCGGGGAACATTTTCGTCTTTCCCCGATTCATTCTCACGGAAAAGAAACAATTGGCCCCTCTCCAGAGAAAAGCCGCCTGAGGGGCTGGACAAAATATCAAGGCGCGAATTTTCCTCAAGCTTCGCGACACTCACAAGGTCTCTGTCAAACGCGATTTGAACCGTACTTTTATGTTTTGTCCTTATTTTAGAGCCCTTTTGTAAAAGGGTGCCTTCCGAAAGAGGCGCCCACCTGCCGCTAGAAGAGCGCAAAACCTCGGCCTTTCCCGAAACTTCCAATACCCTGACAAATTCTATCTCACTGGAAAATGCCAAACCAAGAAGAAAGAATAGGGAATAAAAGGGAATGAGAAGGGAGGAGAAGAATTTCACCGGGCCGCCTTCAACGCTTCACAGCTATAAAAATAGATCGACCGTATCAGCTTAAGTTTAGGACTTTTAAGCTCCTTCTTAGAAAACCAACCGAATTCTAAATGCTCACGCTCATGCAGCTTGACCCGGCTAGAATTTGAAGTGCCAAAATAGATAAACGCGACGTGTTTATGCGTGTCGCTGATACGGTGGGCGTCCACAAAAGAAGGCGTCGGCAAGGGCTTGACGCCCCTGTGCGCGATGGGCGGCGTGTGCGCCAGGATGCGGACTTTGAGACCGCATTCCTCTTTTATCTCGCGATAGAGCGCCTCTTCAGGGTCTTCATCCAACTCAATATGGCCGCCGATAGGAAGCCACTCTTTGTATTTTTTATGGTTGATCAGGAGAACTTTATTTTGATGGACTATGAATACTGAAACGACAAAGTCATAAAGTTCGTGGATATGGGGCATGCTAAAACTTCATCAAAAGAAGCGTCGCCAAGGCAAAATAAGTGAAATTGCTGATAATATCCGTTGTGGTCGTGATAAGCGGTCCCGTGGCCGTGGCGGGGTCGACACCGATTCTTTGAAAAAAAAGCGGACCAACAGCGCCCATCGTCGCCGCGACCGTCATCGAGGTGCACATTCCCACCGCTACGACAAAAGCGAAATGAAAGTGATACTGCGCGCCGTAAATGGCATAAGCGACCGCCCCCAAAAGAAGCCCGTAAATAACCCCCAACAAAAGTCCCACGCGCAGTTCACGAAACACAGTTCTTACCTGATGATTTCCGTTCACCTGGCCCAACGCGAGGCTTCTGACCATGATGGTAGCCGACTGAGAGCCCACATTGCCCCCCATACCGGCTATCAGAGGAGAAAAAGACGCCAGCGCTATGACTCTAGCAAGAGTCGGTTCAAAAAATTTGATAATCACCGAGATCAGCAAACCGCCGAAGACGGTGACAACAAGCCAAGGCATCCTGATCCTTACAATCTTAAAAACGGAATGTTCTTTCAAATCCATCGCCTGCGTACCGGCCATTTTAGCGATATCTTCCGTCGCCTCTTGACGTACCACCGAAATAATGTCTCTAACTGTCAGAATGCCCATCAGCCGTCCGGTGTCGTCAACGACCGGCGCCGCCTGAAGATTGTATTTGGAAAAAAGTTTTGAGACTTCCTCTTGATCTGTCTCAGGCTTGACCTTGATCCCCTCCACCGACGTCATAATCTCAGAGAGCTTCTCATCCTCTGCCGCGCTTAAGAGGTCCTGGAGGCTTAAACTCCCCAACGCTTTTCCGTTGTCATCGGTCACGAAAAGCGAATAGAGATGCTC
>CAZDBQ010000050.1:0-4968 GCA_964503765.1 uncultured Planctomycetia bacterium
CCCCTCAAACATGCGCGTATGCCAGTTCCGCCACTTCCGCGAAGAACTTATTCTACACTAAAAAAACCTGCCCCGCTAGGATTCGAACCTAGACAAGCAGCTCCAGAGGCTGCCGTGCTACCGTTACACAACGGGGCAATGACTTCTAATTATTTAATAACGAATCTTTTAATTCTTTACGCCCAACACCTGTCTTAAGAAAACGCTCTCTTTGAACCGCTTCTGATCGTGAATTCAATGGTTCTTGATAAATAAGCTTCCAAGGCCTGTGACCTTTTGTGAATTGATCTTTGCCTTTGTTATGCTCCAAAAGCCTTCTTTGCAAATCACCAGTATGTCCCACATACCGTGTTCCGTCGCTCTGGCTCTCTAAAACATAAACCCATAATCTAGTCATTAATCTTTCCTTCTAGGATTCTTCGCCAGAGGCGAATCCGTCACTTCGGTGGATTCGCCGATGGACGAATCCGCCTCAGGCGGAGAACCTAGACAAGCAGCTCCAGAGGCTGCCGTGCTACCGTTACACAACAGGGCAATATTCTATTTAAAATGAGAGAAAATCATTCCAGAGTAACGATGATGGAGTTTAGCGTTTTTCTGGAATGTTTCAAGAGAATTTCTTTAGGAATCAGAACTTCTTTTTTATTAAGTTCCAAACCCTTCAATTCTTTCCCGTTGATCGTGACTTTTGAGACGCAGTAGTGCTCGTAAGAAATTTTTTTCTCATTTTTGTAAATGACCTTGATTTTTTTGCCCGCGAACTGTGTTTCGACGGATACTTCCTTAGTCTGGTTAAAGTCATTTTTGGTGAACTTCGGCGAAAGCAAAAGATCGCCGTAGAGACCCCGTACGCCGAAGACTTGGGTCAGGACGGTGAGGATGAGCCAGCTCGCTGAGCCCGTGAGATAGTGGTACATGCCGCGGCCCTCGGAATTGAAATATTCCGGGATGCCGGGATAAATTTTGCTCTTTTCCGTGCGCAGGCACATCCGGTAAATAGAATCCAGCACCTCGCGGCCTTCGTTTACGAAGCCGCGCTGGTAGAGGGCGTTCGCGAACATCACGGACATGTGCGAGAAGAAGGACCCATTTTCTTTTTCGCCATAGGCGAATGAGAAGGCGCGGCCCAAGTCCGGGCGAATCTCATGGAAATCGGTGTTGAGCCTGAAGCCGCCATGCTCCTTGTCCTTGAGATGTTTCTTGGCGGTTTTAAAAATCTCTTCGACTTGTTTGGCGTTGGCCACGCCACTCATAATGGGGAAGACCTGCCCGGCCAGCGTCATTTGCATGCCTTTAGGAGAGTCGCCCTCGACACGCCGGCCGTGATTGTCGTAGTAGCCGTTAAAGAGGCCGTCACCGGATCGTGTTTGTATCCATTCTTTCTGGCGCACGTGCTCGACGATAAAGTCACTTTTATCTCTTAGATCTTGAATGAGTTTCTTTAAGGGGAGGTCCACTTTTGTTCCGGATACCACGGGTTCCACCGAGGAAAAATAAAGAGCGAGCCTTTTTTTCTTATCCGGCGCTGAATTATAATTCACCTTCTTGCCGATAGCGCGGTCCAGCAGGAGAAGCAGTTCCTTCGAAAGCGGGACTTTCTTCATGCCCGTTCTTGCTGCCGTCTCTTCCAAAAGGCTAGCGAGCTTTCTTAGGTTGGAACCGTACAACGTCGTGAAGGCCACGCTTTCACCTCTTTCATAGGCCATGTCCAATCCGTCGTTCCAGTCGGCATTTTCGAGGCGAATATAGTTGTGTTCGCCGACGTTGAAGAATTGCACGAGATGCTGAACGAGAATGTGCTCCAACACGCTGCCTTCGGCAATTTTACCCTTCTTGGTCTTAAGGTTCTTTCCATAGTCTTCGTTCCAAGCCAGGTCTTTTTTTGTGGCGCGGGACTGCTGTGTATCTCTGAAGTACTTCGCGTTTTGAAACAATATTTCAAAATCACCGCTTTGGTGAATGTAAAGCTCGAGCGTCAGATACGGCCACACCCCGTGGTCCATCCAGACACGCGTGATATTATTTCTGTCCGCGATGAGCTCGCCCATGCTTGAACCAATAATCGTCGCGTTGGAACCGTCTATACGAACGCCATTGAAATTATTGATGAGCAACGTCTTGGCTTCCGAGGGATGAATTAATAGCAGAGCCAGACAGTCCTGCCAGAGATCCCGCCAGCCGCGCCCGCCGCGCCCGTAATCGAAATCAGGCAAAAAGGAACAGCCAAACAACTTTCTGAGCGTCGGTTGAAGCGATACCCAGCGAATCCACCCGTCGTAATTCCCGTCCTGAGTTTTAAAACGGACAGCGTCTATTTTCTGCGACCAATAGAGTTTATTTTCTTTCAGGGCGGCTTCCGCCTTGGCCAGAGACCCAAATTTTTTCAGCCATTCGTCCATTTGCGATTCTTTGTCAGTGATGCCTAACATTAGCACAAAGTGTGTTTTCTGATTAGGGGAAAGGGCCACCGGCTTGAAACGCAAGGCGCCAATCGCGGACTTCCCCTGATATGAAGCGCCGTCCTTTTGGGGGAGGGGCAGGTTTTCCACAATCGCCCGCGGGGCCTCAAAGTTGCCGCCTTCTCCAATAAAATCCGTCACGGTTGAAAAGGTGCCGATGGGGTATTCGCCGCCGGCCGTGACGCCGAATATACCGTAGAGGGTCTCGTTTAGCTTATGGCCGCGTTCGTCAAAGGACATCGTGGGCTTCACGACTACTCCCGCCGGGTGTGAAATAATGCGGTTGAGGAGAGAGGTCACGTGATGATGGTCTCTTAGATTATCCGCTGATCTAGCGAAAATAGGAATCGCGGAAGTGGGGGTGATCTTGAGCCTAGTTTTTCCAATATTGGTGAGGGTGATGATCATGAGTTCTACCGAGTCGGGGCTGACCGGGGCGAAGTTTGTGATTTCAGATTTAAGGCCCAGCTCTTCATTGACGCGTGTGACCTTGTGCCACAGCATCCCTGCTTCCAGAGACACTTTTTCCTTATCTTTATGCAGAAATTTGTTGGAGTTTTGAACTGCCGAAACTCCGGTGAGTGACCAAGCTCCCTTACCCTCCACGTTAACCCAGAAGTTACGGCTGGACTTTGAGTTATGGAGATCTTCGATCGTGACGGGAGGCATTAAAAAGGAATTGTGATTGGTTTTGATGTCTCCGTAGAGATCGGGGGTGATACTTGAGAGAATGCCCGCTTCATTGGCCAGGGGAAAATAGAGACGGCTTGTCGATTCAGGGGAAATAACCCTGAAACTCGCCTGGTCATCGATAAATTGCCATAAGGCGTTTCTGCTAGATGTGTTAGGCATAGGGATTTAAGGGGCCGTTTGGCCTCGTTCAGAACTCACTAATATAGAGCAAAAAGATAGGGGATGCAAGGGGGAAATGTGCCTAAAAGGCCATCTTAAATAAGATTGACAAATCACGATTTTAGCCCAAAATAGGGCATTCCAAGCCAAAATTGGCCCCATCGTCTAGTGGCCTAGGACACTACCCTCTCACGGTAGGGACACGGGTTCGACTCCCGTTGGGGCTACCATCCTGAGGTATCGAACCAGTGCTACAAGCGGGGGCGTCGGGGTTCACGGCGCCCTCGCGTGCCCTCACCGCCACCTTGGCCGATTGACCGTTCAAGAAATTTTCCACTTCCCAATCAGTTGTATCTTTAATGAAAATAACCACTTCCATTGATTCTCTTGCGAAGTTGATTCTCTGGATAGTTCTTCGGAAGATCAGACATTTTTCTACCTGGCAGGCTTTTTGAATCTGATTTTTAAAATTTATCAGTACCTGCTGCATCCTTGTAGACAGCTTTTTCTCGACCTCCTTCAAGAGTTCGACTCCCGTAGGGTGGGGCAATTCATGGGCCATTCTGAAGGCTAAATTATCAAGGTACTGCGTATCCAAGGCCATTCTGGATAAACTTTCAATCAAGAAGGACTCAAGCTTCTCAGCGTTCACTTCCTTGATGGAACAAGCTTTGAAGCCTTCTTTCATAACCTTGACGCATTTATAGTAGTAATAGCGTCTTTTCTTTTTATTTGTAAAGCAGGGAGTCATGCTTGAACCGCATTCTGAGCATTTCACAAGACCCTTTAGAAAGTATTCTTTGTAGAGGATTTTCTTCCTGATTTTTTCTTTAGTAAACCCTTGGGCGTGATCAAAGAGTTCCTTTGAAATTATCGCCTCATGGTTGGACACATAAATTTTCTTTCCCCAAACCATCTGTCCGGCATACACCGGATTTCTCAGAAGATAAAATATCCCATTCACGGACATAGGCTTGCCGCTTTTTGGGTTTGTCCAACCGTTTTCTTTTACAAGGTCCAAGACCTTCTTTAAAGAGCCCGTTGTTGTAAACCTTTCGAAGATTTGCCTAACGGCCATAGACTCTTTTCTGGCAATCACAAGTTTTTTGTCGACCATTTTGTAACCGAAGGGAGTCTTGCCCCCGTTCCAGATGCCTTTTTCCGCTCTCTGAAGCATGGTGTTTTTCACGCGATCGGCGATCATTTCTCTTTCAAACTGGGCAAAAGTTAGCATGATATTGCGGAGGAGCCTTCCAGATGGAGAGGAGGTGTCAAAATGTTCCGTCACAGAGATAAAACAGACCTGATGTTTTTCAAAAAAATCGATCAAAGAATAAAAATCCTTCGATGACCTTGTAAGGCGGTCAATTTTATAAGTCAGAACCACTCGGACTTTCTTTTGCGATATATCTTTCAAGAGATTCTTAAGGGCGGGTCTGTCGAGATTGGAGCCCGTAAAACCCGGGTCCGAATACTCGCTATAAACCTCCAGGTCCTCTTGGCTTTTTATATAGGAAAGTATCTTGTCTTTTTGAGCGTCACAAGAGTTGTAGTCTTTCTCCGCTTGCATGGCGGTGGATACGCGGGTGTAAATAGCGCAGGGTTTCATTTTATTCCCCCTTTATTACCAGTCTAAATAACGGTTGAATGGAAAACT
>CAZDBQ010000051.1:0-22597 GCA_964503765.1 uncultured Planctomycetia bacterium
GGAGCGGTCACTACGGTGGACTTTAATGGCGGCAAACGTTAGCTCTTCCAACGGACGTTTCATGGTTGTGGACGTTGAGACCCAAAAAGGTTTCAATGAGGTAGACAGAAAAAAACTGTACCTCCTCAAAGTTTCCGTGGCCTGCGTTTATGATTCAAAAACAGACTCGTATTCGGCTTTTGAGGAAAAAGAGCTCCTGAAGCTTGAAGAGCTGTTGAAACAGGCTGATCTCGTCGTCGGATTCAACGTTCGGGATTTCGACATGGAGGTACTGGCCCCTTATTTTTTAACGCCGATTAAAAATTTTCCGATTTTGGATATCTTGGTCGAGTTTGAAAAGGCGCGCGGGCACCGAATCAGCCTACAGAGTGTCGCTCAGGCGACGTTGCAGCTTTCCAAATCGGGCAGCGGCTTGGACGCGCTCAAGCTTTACAAAGACGGTAAAATAGAAGAGCTCAAGAAATACTGCCTGGACGACGTGCGCATCACGAAGGATGTTTATGAATACGGCCTCAAGCACGGGAAAATTTTGTTTACTTCGAACCGCGACTACCAGACTTACGAGGTCCCGGTGTCTTGGGGCAACGCGCTGAAGGAGCTGAAAGAGCAGAAGAAAGCGGAAGACGTTTTTCCGACAAGCCTGTTTTAGATGAGCTTCCTAATTCGTATCTGGCAAAATTGCGATGTTGAACAGCTCACAAAACACCTCTTGATTGTGGGAGACGTCACGGCCGATTGCGCGAACTGTCGGGAGCTTGGGGTAGAGTACGCGCAGACAAAAAATTGCCCCAAATGCGGGACAGATTTTAGGTTTATTGCCTCGAGGCAAACTGGTAAACTAGACAGAGGCCGCGGCGCGACGGTGAAGCGGATCAAGGACCGCCGGCCGGATTTGACTTTTATTGATTACGAAGACTACAAAGAGATTACGGGAAAGCAACAGGCGAGAGACTTTTTTAAATAAGCGCATGACTTACGACGCCAAAGGCGTCGTCAAGTCACGCGCGCGAATTTATCCCAGGAGGCGCCCAAGCGCCGACGAGGGATCTCATAACAAAGATTGCTTCGCCCCTTTGGGGCTCGCAATGACAACGACTAAAGGAGAGAAAGATGAAGAAAGCGATTAGTTTGGCACTATTATTAATGTTTGCTTGCGCGAATGTTTTCGCGTTGAGCCCGCAGGAAGAAAAGAAGGCGCGTTACAACGAGATAAAAAAGATCAAGGACGCCCAGCGGGCAGGGCGTGACGCTGAAGAGGGGAACAATCCTTCGGGAGTCAAGGGAAACAGGGAGCCCGGGTTTTGGGACAGAGAAGCCGAGCGCTCAGGGATTAGCGGCGCGAGAATGGGCAATTGGTTCAAGAATCTGAACCCCGTGCCTTTTTTCAAGAACAAGAAGGACCAGTACAACGAACGTAAGGCAGCTTCTGAGGCAGGGCATGCTTCAGCGCGCGCTCAGGCGAACGCGGCACCGCAGAGTGCTGTTGCGGCGACGACTTAATTCATCGAGCTTGCTTAAAAGAGTATCCGTTACAACAACCCTGGCAATTGTTTTAATGCTACAATTGCCAGGGTTTTTTTATGCCGAGGAAAACCCATTGATTGACATCCAGCAAGTTAACCCCCGCATTCATATCGATGTCCGTTACGCGACGGCGGACAATTTCATGAAAGAAGCGCTCTACCCCGAGGCGCGCTGCCTCTTAAGGCGCGAGGTAGCCGCGAAGCTTTCCCGCGTGCAGGAACGGCTTGAAGCTCAGGGGCTGGGCCTTAAGCTATTTGACGGGTATCGGCCGCTCTCCGTTCAAAAGAAGATGTGGGCGCGCTTTCCCATTGATGGTTTTATCGCGAATCCCGCCAAAGGCTCCAATCACAACCGCGGCGCGGCGGTCGATTTGACGCTTGTAGATTCAAGCGGCCAAGAGCTTCCGATGCCTTCGGCTTATGACGAGTTTTCGGAGAGGTCCCACCGCGATTACGCCGGCGGCACTCCCGAGGAAACCAAAAACCGAAAAATTCTCCGTGACACGATGGAGGAAGAAGGTTTTACCGGCCTGACGACTGAGTGGTGGCACTTTGACGCTCAGGACGCTAAATCATTCCCGCTTCTTGATCTGCCATTTTCCTCAGTTGTTATTGCGAGTGAGCGTAATTGAGCGTGGCGGCGATAATCTGCGCGTAAAATGAAGAAACTTTTTCTGGCTATCTCCGGAATAATCTTACTCTTTGTCGGCATCGTTGGTCTTATCATGCCCATCTTGCCGGGGTGGCTTCTAATCTTCGCGGGGCTTTCCCTCATCGCCCCCAAATTAGCTGAGAGGCTCAAGAAGAGAATTTTCAGGAAGTTTTTCAAAAAGGACATTGTTTGGCTGGAGGAGTGGAAAAAACAGCCCGTTCACGCGGGTTTTACGACGAAACATTTTCCGCTGGTGTTTCACAAAACGGATGATTTGCTGGACCCTTCAAACCAGGAAAAATTCAGAAACTTTTTCCCCGGCAAAAAGAAATTCGTCCTGCTCAATCAAGTGCATGAAGATAAAATTGTGGTCTTGGAAGACGAAGCGCAGTTTTCCAAAGAAGTTTTTTATCATTTTCTGAAAGCGGACGCGGTAATCACTTCTGTGCGCGACCTGACACTTCTTGTGATGACGGCGGATTGTCTGCCGGTGTTCTTCATAGCGCCTGGGCCTAATCCGTGGGTCGGGTTGGCTCACGCTGGTTGGCGGGGAACCCAACAACAAATTACGAAGAAGACATTGGAGCTTATTGTAGAGAAATCAAAGTGCCTTCCCCAAGACGTCCATATTGCCTTCGGGCCCTGCATCGGGAAAGACCAGTACGAGGTGGGGGAGGAGTTTAAAGGGCTCTTCCCAAAAAAATCGCTTCATTTTAAGCATGATAAAGTGTATTTTAATCTTTCTGGCGAAAACAGGAGACAGCTCCTGGAAGCCGGGGTACTTGAAAAGAATATTTTGGATCATGAAATCTGCACGGTGTCCGAGAATGAGGATTTTTACTCCTTCCGGAAGGAAAAGGACGCCGCCGGGCGCATGGTCTCGTTTATCACCAAACTATGAAAATATCAAAGACTCTGACGACGTTCTTCATCGTATTGTTTTGCGTAGTCGCCGTGTACGGCGTGAAGTCACTGACGCCTTCCAGCAAAACAGCTAGCCTCGACAAGCGCCAACTTCTCCGTTCCAAGGGCGATCCGGGCGGCGGTTTGTGGATCGTCGAGTACGCGGATTTCCAGTGCAAGAGCTGCCAAGTCGCTTCGACCATTTTAGAAAGTTACCTTAATAGATATCCTTCCCGGATTTATCTTCAGACCCGTTTTCATCCGATGAAAAGCCATCCGCACGCGGTGAAGAGCGCCATTTACGCGGAATGCGCGGCCAAGCAGGGAAAATTCTGGGAATTTCACGACCTTTTGTTTCAAAGACAGCATGAATGGACCAAATTGCCATACATCGATGAGGCCTTTAGCGGCTACGCGGAAAGCGCCGGGTTAAATTTAAAGAAACTCAACGCTTGCGTGAATAATCCCCAGACAGAAAAGACAGTCCTCAAGGAAAAAGAGGAAGGCGCGGCGCTGGGAGTTCTTTCCACGCCTACTTTTTTTATCAACGGAAAAATGGCAGTGGGACCCAAAGGGCTGGTCGATGAGCTTGAGGCCTATTTTAGGGAGGAGCCAGCTTGATCCTCTTCATTTTAAGAAGCGCTGTTGGTATTTTATTCATCATATCGGGCGTTATGAAATTATTGGCGGCGCCTGAGAACTTCATTTCCGTCGTGCGGTCTTATGACATTCTTCCGGGCTGGGGCGTTCTTACCGTCGCACACGCGCTGCCGTGGATTGAGCTGATTTTGGGCGTTTTTATAGTGCTGGGTTTGTGGCTGAGACAGTCACTCGTCACTTTATGGCTTTTCAACACCGCGTTTATTGCAGCGATCGCTTCCACGCTTATCCGCAAGCTGCCGTTGGAAGATTGTGGCTGTTTTGGGGAGGCCTTGCACCTGTCGCCCAAGCAAGTGCTGCTTTTGGATGGCGCTCTATGGGTCTTATTCGCCCTCTTGTTGATTTTTATGAGCCGGGTGAGAGCGCTTAGCTTGGACAAGTATTTTGATAAATGAGCATTGATTGACTAACCACGGCAGCTGGCATAAAATGATCCTATGAGTGAAATGAATGAGGCTTTAAAGAATGCGATAAGGCAGAGGAGCGCAGCTCTTAAGCCTGAAGGAGCGGTCCTTTCTACCCCCAAACCTACCCCTATCTTTGCTCCACCTCATGCCTCCGTCGATAAAAAGAAAAGTGTTTGGCCATTCCTAGCGCTTTGGCTAGCGATCGCTTTGGCGGGGGCTTTGGCATTTTGGTTTTACAGCTCTTGGCAAGCCGAGAAGACGATTAGAATCGAAAGAGAGTCCGAGTTGTCCCGCAAGATAGGAGAGTTAGCCCAAAAGCAGGACGAACTGGCCCAGCTGACGCAGGAGAAAAAGGAGCTCGAGGATCAGTTTTACGCGAACGTAGCCGCGCTTGAGGAATCCACGAAAGATTATGAGAGTAAGATAAAGGGCCTCTCTGGGCAAATTGAGTCCCTCAAAAATGAAAATAATTCCCTCAAAAATATAAATGATTCTCTTGTTGGAGAAAATAAGGCTCTCAAAATCGATAATGCGGCCAAAGACGCAAATATTGCTGAGCTTTTTCAGAAGCTAGCCCCTAGTGAGCCACAAAAATAAAAGGAGGCCCCGATGACACGACTTTTTAAATTTATCAGCCCGATTTTCGCGATTGTCATTTTAACTACGGGTGTTTACGCGGAAGGAAAGTCTTGGAGCGAGCTGAACGCGCAGGTCGCGTCGCTCTATCAGGCGGGGAAGTACACGGAGGCGGCCCCGGTCGCGCAAGAGGCCTTAAGCGTCGCCGAGACTACTTACGGTCCTGAGAAGCCTGAGGTGGCGCTTTCCCTCAATAATCTGGCTTTGATTTATAAGGTCCAAAAAAGGTACAAAGAAGCGGAGACGCTCAATTTGCGCGCCCTGGCCATTTCAGAAAAAATCGTGGGTCTCGATCACCCCGACCTTACCGTGACGCTCAATAATCTTGCCATTCTTTACGACGCCCAAGGCCAATTTGAAAAAGCGGACAAGCTGTGCTCCCGCGCGATCGCTATTTTGGAAAAGGCGTATGGCAAAAATCATCCCAACGTGGCGATCGCCCTTGAAAAATTTGCCGCCTTAAAGCGCCATGCCGGAAAAGCCGAAGAGGCTAAAGCCATGGAAACGCGCGCGGCGGGTATTCGGCAGGCTTTAAAACTTCAGACATCCAACTAGACCCAGCCTAAGTGGGGGTTTACGCATGATTCGTAAGGTGGGTTTGACTCTCACAGGGTTACTGTTGATCGCTCATTCAAATGTTTGGGCCGTCGACTACGCTTCGACTCTTCTAACAAACAATCAGCTGCTCTCATTAGAAAAATACGTTTCGTGGCTAAATCAAAACGTGCAGTACCGGCTGGATGAGGTCTCGGGGGAGTGGGCCAAGCCTGAGACGACAGTCACCCGCGGCTACGGCGATTGTAAGGATTATTCTGTTTTAAACAAAGCGGCATTGCGAGCGTTGGGGCACCGGGCGGATATTTACAGCGTCACGTATTCCAGTCTCGGCAAACACTCCATTTGCGTATTTAAAATTCAGGGCCATTACGCGTTTATCAGTAACGCTGAATTGCACACCACCACCCTATCCAAATGGCCGGATTTTGAAGACTATCTCCTGCTTGAGCATGGTTATTTTCTCCCAAAGCTGGTGATGTAGCCATGACGAGGCTAATTCATCTAGTTTTTCTTACGGCCCTCCTGGCGTCATTATCTCTTGGTTGCGGCAAAAAGGACAATATCGCGATGACCGATTTTGAAAAAAGAGAGTACAGGCGCATTCAAAGCTCCCAGTGAGAAAAACCTACCTGGCTTGAAATGGCGAGATTCATCACCTATACTTGGGGTGAAGCCGTTAGGGGGGTTTTATGACCAAGCTCAAGATGCTTTTTTCAGGGACGATGCCTTGGGAGGTGTGGGTGGATGAGCACCCTGTGGAGACGCTCGATATCGCAGTTTTGGCGCTCGTGGTTTGCTCGTTTATCTTTAGATAGGATTAGAGTAGAATCTGATAGACTATTACCCAGGATTAAGGATTATCCTGGGTTTTTTTCATAGAGGAGGGTTTATGCCATACGACAGCAGTCTCGACCAGAAACTTTTTTCAAAGGAATGGGAAACGGAGGAAGTCAAAATCTCCGTGAGTGTTTTCTCTTACAACAACGGCGCCAAGAAACTGCAGATTTCCAGGGAAAACAAGGATGCTGAGGGAAATTTTCGCTTCGCAAAACTGGGGAGATTAACCAAGGACGAGGCTCAGGCCATCCTGCCACTCATGCAGGAAGCGATTGGCAATCTTTAAAAAAAATTAAAAATTGGAGACAGTAAAGATGAAAAAAGGCTTGATTGTTCTTTTGGCTGTATTGGGGGCGGTGGTACTGGTGGCGATGTCTTTCGCAGGGGCCTATAACAGCCTCGTTCAAATGGATGAGCAGGTCAATCAGGCATGGGCGCAGGTGGAGAACGTCTACCAAAGAAGGCTCGATCTTATCCCCAATCTAGTGGAAACTGTGAAGGGCTACGCGGCGCACGAAAAAACCACGTTTATCGCCGTGACCGAGGCTCGCTCAAAGGCGGCCGGAACCCTTTCACCCGATGTGATCACGGACCCGCAAAAATTTGCCGCTTTCCAGGAATCGCAGTCGGCGTTAAGCTCAGCGCTCAGTCGGCTGATGGTCATCGTCGAAAAATATCCGGATCTTAAGGCCAATCAGAATTTCTTGCAGCTTCAGGCCCAGCTTGAGGGCACCGAAAATAGGATCTCGGTGGAGCGCGGGCGTTTCAACGAAGCCGCCCAGCTCTTCAACACGCGCTTTCGCCAGTTTCCAACCAACGTGATCGCGGGGATGTTCGGATTTAAGATTAAGGAATACTTCCAATCCGACGCCGAAGCCAAAGTCGCTCCCAAAGTTCAGTTTTAAAGTAGAAAAACGTCGTTCCTCGCTCTCGTGGACTTTTTCTCGCATGAACTCTCTGTAAATGGTGGGGATGCCCCTCGGCCAAAAAAGCAAGCCTGCTCCTATGAGGTCGCAGGCGGCTTTTTTGGCGTCTCCCCAGACCATTTACTTCGAGTTCATAAGCACTCAAAAAAGTCCAAATCGTTCGGAACAACGTTTTTCTTCTTATTAGCCAGTTTAATTTTTTCTACTCCAGCATTTTCTCTCTCCGTCCCGGACAAGCCCTCCAGTTATGTGAATGACTATGCCAATCTTTTGTCTGATACTGCGCGCGGAAAGTTGGAAAATGAGCTCGCCGCATTTGAGAAGGAGACTTCCAACCAGGTGGTGGTGGCAATTTTCCCAAGTTTGGAGGGGGGGAGCTTAGAGGATTTTTCGATTCGTCTCGCTGAGAAATGGAAACTAGGCACGAAAGATAAGGACAACGGTGTCATCCTTCTCATTTTTAAAGAGGATCGCGCGGTGCGGATTGAAGTGGGGTATGGGCTTGAGGGGGCGCTACCGGACGCCGTGGCGAGTCTGATTATTCAAAACGAGATTGTGCCTGCTTTTCGCGCGGGGGATTATGACCAGGGTGTTTTAAGCGCCGTGTCCTCTATTATTCAAGCCACCAAAGGTGAGTACAAGGCGCTTCCCACGAAAGACAAGATTAAGGACGTTAGCCCGTTTCTTTTCATGCTGCTTGTTTTTTATCTCCTCTTTCCCATTCTTTGTTACGTTGCTGTGGTAATTGGCGCTACGGCGATTCTTGGGTTTCCAGCTGGTTTGCTCGTGGGGGCTGTTCTCGCGGCTTTTTTGGTATTTCTAAGAAGTCTTTTAGGCGCTTCGATTTTCGGCCAGACCTTATCGGGCTCACGGAGAGGTGGTTTCTGGGGAGGAAGCGGCGGTGGTTTCTCGGGAGGATTTGGCGGGGGTTTTAGCGGGGGCGGAGGAGGCAGTTTTGGCGGCGGAGGCGCGAGCGGACGATGGTAACCCCGAATTTGGACAAGGCAGCGAAAGCGGAAGTGGTGGAGGCAATCCGGCAAGCGGAGGGTTTGACGAGCGGTGAGATTCGTGTGCATCTTAAGAAAAAATGTGCCAGAGATGTTTTGGCGGAGGCTAAGAAGGTTTTCTCAAGGCTTCGGATGCACCGTACGAACGAAAGGAACGGCGTTCTCATTTTTATCGCCTTGGAGAGCCGGCAATTCGCGATCCTAGGGGACCGAGGTATTCACGAACGAGTCGGCGACTTATTTTGGGCCGAGACTCGTGATACAATGGAGGCCTGTTTTACGCGAGGAGAGCTCAAAGAGGGAATTACCGCGGGTGTGGAGAGCGTGGGCAAGAAGCTGAAAGCTTATTTCCCTAGGCAAGCCAAAGACACCGACGAGCTTTCCAATACGGTTACCGAGGAATAATATGGAAATGAACCCCAGACCCATTTTAAAGGCGATGTTGCTTTGTGACTCTACGCTGGTTGAGGAAGGGTCTCACAAGAGAACGCTCATCGGGCTTTTTGACAGCATCCGCAGCACTCAGTTTCCGACGGTGCACCCCGCGATGAGCGTTTACGTGCAGTTCAGAGAAATCGAGGGCGTGTTCGATTTTAGCCTGGAATTGGTGGACCTTTCAGATGAGAAGCCTCTGAACAAGGCGGTCGTAAAGCAGTTTAACGTGAAAGACAGATCGCGCGACTGCGAACTGGTTTTCAATTTGCTGTCGGTAAAATTTGATCATCCGGGCGATTTTGAGTTTCGTATCTACGTGAACGACTGTATTTTTGGGCAAAAATCTTTCAAGGTTCTAAAATAAACGGAGGATTCTATGACAGTGGCAATGGATATAAAGCAGGTGGCTGAACAGGTTGAGAAAGAAAGCCATTCTATGCGCGCGCTTCAGGCGGAGATTGGAAAAGTCATTGTCGGCCAAAGTTATTTGGTCGAGCGTCTTCTCCTCAGCCTTTTGGCGGACGGACACGTGCTGTTGGAAGGGGTGCCGGGTTTGGCGAAAACTTTGTCAGTTAAAACGCTGGCCCAGGCGATCGCTACCCATTTTCAGAGAATTCAGTTTACGCCGGACCTATTGCCGGCTGACCTTTTGGGGACGCTTATTTATAATCCGAAAACAGGGGAATTTTCCACGAAGAAGGGGCCTCTTTTTTCGAATATCATTTTAGCCGACGAAATTAACCGCGCGCCGGCGAAGGTACAAAGCGCGCTGCTGGAGTGTATGCAGGAGCGCCAGATCACGCTGGGCGGGCAGACCTATAAACTGGATGAGCCTTTCATGGTCCTGGCCACCCAGAACCCGATTGAGCAGGAAGGCACCTACCCCTTGCCCGAGGCGCAGATAGACCGATTTATGTTCAAGCTCAAAATCACCTATCCCACGAAGAGCGAAGAGCTTCTAATCATGGAGCGGATGGCGGGAAAGAGCGTGGTTAAGGTAAATCCAGTTATTGGGCCCGAGGACATTCTGAGGGCCAGGGAAGTGGTCAGGCATATTTACATCGACGAGAAAATTAAAAACTACATCGTGAATATTGTTTGCGCGACCCGCGACCCGGAAGCTTACAAGTTGAAAAATTTAAAAGGCCTCATCATGTACGGCGCCAGCCCCCGCGCGACGATTTACCTCAATATCGCCTCTAAGGCGTACGCGTTCCTGAGGGGCCGGGGCTACGTGACTCCGGACGACGTCAAGGCCGTGGGAATGGACATCCTGAGGCACCGGGTGATTGTCACCTACGAAGCCGAGGCTGAAGAGTTGACTTCTGAAGATATTGTGAAGCGCGTGTTTGACGAGATTGAAGTTCCCTAGTCTCAAAAATGATTCCTAAGGAAATCCTTAAAAAAATACGTTTTATAGAAATCACCACGTCGCGACTCGTTAATACCGTCTTTGCCGGGGAATACCACAGCGTTTTTAAGGGCCGCGGCATGGAATTTGACGAGGTGCGCGAGTACGACCCGGGTGACGACGTGCGCGACATCGACTGGAATGTCACGGCTCGCATGGGCCATCCCTACACTAAGAAGTTCGTCGAAGAGCGCGAACTGACTGTCATCTTTCTGGTGGACGCCAGCTCCTCTGGGCAATACGGCACCAAGGGCAAGACAAAATCCGAGTTGATCGCCGAAATTTGCGCGCTGCTGGCATTTTCAGCGGTGAAAAACCATGACCGCGTCGGGCTCATTATCTTCAGCGACCAGGTGGAGAAATTTATCCCTCCCAAGAAAGGCCGCCTCCACGTCTTGCGTGTGATAAGAGAAATTCTCACCTTCGTTCCCAAGCACAAAAAAACAGACATCAATATCGCTTTAAAAACTCTCAATGACGTCATTACTAAACGCTCGACGGTGTTTCTGTTTTCTGATTTTTTAGCGGAAAATTACCAAAAACTTCTGAAAGTAGCGTTCAAAAAGCATGATCTCGTTTCTATTGTCGTGGAAGACCCCACGGAGAAGGAATTTCCGGCGATTAGCGGGTCGATTGAGATGGAAGACGCCGAGACGGGCGAAACCTTTACGTTTAGCGCGCGCCGCGGGTTCAAGGCGCGCTTTAAAAAGGAATGGGAGAAGCGAAAAGAGGAACGAAACAAGATTTTTTCCTCCGTGGGATTGGATCATATTGATCTTGAGACAGGCACTCCTTACATTGACCCGCTAATAAGGTTCTTCAAAGTCCGCGAGAAAAGATTCCGATAAAACGTTGAGTTGTTGAGGTGTTGAATTGTTGAATCGAAAAATATTCGGAAAAATCCTTCTTATTCTTGCCATTTTCCTATCGGGTGCCCCATGGGCTATGGCCCAATCCGAAAGCGTGCAAGTGAAAGCGACGGCCTTGCCGTCCCGGGTCACCTTGGGCGATGAGATTCGTTTTCTCATCCAGGTGGAAAGACCGAAAAAATTTACCCTCGTCCCTCCTTCGAATAAAATTAAGATTGCGCCTTTTGAGATAAAAAAAATAGAAGTCTCGCCTTACGTGGACGGCAAAAACCGTGTTCGTGAGACTTTTGTCCTGACCCTGACTATTTTCGAATTGGGGGAGTTTAAGATTCCTCCAATGCCTATTGAGTATAAAAATGAAGGAGGGCGTGTTGGGCGGGTAATGACTGAACCTGTTTCCATCAAGGTCGTCAGTGTGGGGAAAAAACCCACGGACAAGGACGATATCCGTCCGATCAAGGGCCCCGTTTCCTTTGACTTGGCGGCTCTCAGGACGTGGCTGTGCGGGATCTTTGCGGTTTTGCTAGCGGTGATTCTCGCCGTCAAAATTATTTTAAGGCGAAGGAAAAAGGGCGTGATTGATCCCGATAGCCTCAAGCCGCCTCATGAGCGGGCGATTCTCGAGCTTGAGAGGTTATGGAAGAAAGGTTTTCTCGAAGCGGAGAAGAACAAGGAATTCTACAGTGAGCTTACGGACATCCTGAGGCGGTATCTGGAAAGACAGTTTCAGGTGGAGGCGCTTGAGCAGACGAGTTTTGAAATCGTTCAGACTTTGAAAGCGAAGCAATTTGAAGGAGCGGTCATCGTGAAGGCGAAGAATCTTCTTGAGCAATCGGATCTTGTGAAATTCGCGAAGAGGGTGCCTCCGCGCCGGCTGGCGGATGAACTGGCCAGAGAATTGGCGGAAATTGTAGAGAGCACAAAACCAAAAGAGGGCGTAGCTAAAAAGGTATGAAATTCTCTAGCCCCTATTACTTTCTTTTATTGATACCCGCAGTCGTCCTTTTCTTTTTGTTCCTCCGGCATCTGATTGGAAAAGACGCGGTCCTTAAGTTCTCGAGTCTCAACCTCGTGAAAAGCGCGGGCGCCAAGCGCGTGACTTTTGGAAGATTTTTTCACGCGTTTCTCAGGCTGGCCGCGATGACGTTCCTCATCCTGGCGCTGGCCAGGCCGCAGACGGGCACCGGAGAAGAAAAAACGACCGAGCATGTGGTGGATATTGTGATCTCGTTGGATATTTCAGGGAGTATGGCCACACTCGATTTTCACCCGGATAACCGATTGGTAGCGGCAAAAATTGAAGCCAGGAGATTCATCGAGGGCCGTCGCCATGACCGGATAGGGCTCGTAGTCTTCGCGGGTCAGAGCATTACGCTGTGCCCCTTGACGGTTGACCGGCAGGCGGTTTTAACCCTTTTGGAGCGCGCCCAGATGGGAATGCTTGAGGACGGCACCGCCATTGGCCTTGGCCTCGCGAATGCCGTGAACCGCCTGAAGGGTTCTGAAGCTAAGAGCAAGGTGGTCATTTTATTGACGGACGGGGTCAATAATTCAGGAGAGATCAACCCTTTAACAGCGGCTGATCTCGCCAAGCAATATAAAATCAAAGTGTATACGATTGGCGTCGGGAAAGAGGGTCAGGCGCTTTTACCGATCCAGGACCCGCGTTTCGGGACCCGCCTCCTCAAGGTCGATACGCAAATCGATGAGAAAGTCCTCACTCAAATTTCAAGCAGGACAGGCGGCGCGTATTTTCGCGCGCAGGATGAGCGGGGTTTGAGAGAAATATTCCGCGAAATCGACAGGCTCGAGAAAACAGAAGTCACAATCGAAAAATATACGCACTATGAGGAACAGTATTTTTGGTTTTTGTGGCCCGCGTTTTTTCTGCTTTTATTTGAAATTTTTTGGATCAATGTGGTCCAGGTAAAAGTGCCATGACTCAGGTGGAGTGGGGTGTTCCTCAAAATTTCGTATGGTTATGGGTGCTGCCGGCAGCCCTGGCACTTTTCTTTCTTTCTTCCTCGAGAAGAAAAAACCGGATGCGGCGTTTCGGCGACCTAGCGCTTGTGGAGCGTCTGGTCAGCTCATTTAACCCCTCTAAGCGGTTTGCCAAGCGGGCTTTGATGGTACTTTCGCTTTTATTCGTTATTTTGGCGCTTGGCCAGCCGCATTTCAGGACGAAGGAAATTATTGTCGAGCGAAAAGGCGTCGATGTCATGATCGCGGTCGACGTCTCACAGAGCATGCTGGCCAAGGATATCGCGCCGAACCGCCTGGAGAAAGCCAAGCTCGAGCTCGCGACTCTGATTGACCGTTTAAAACAAGACCGCATCGGCATCGTGGCATTCGCCGGCGAGGCCTTCATTCAGTGCCCTTTGACGCTCGACAAAAGCGCGGTGAAGATTTTTCTTTCCACGGTAAACCCTAATTTAATTCCAACGCCAGGCACAGCGATGGGGAGCGCCATCCAGGTCGCCACGACGGCTTTCACGGAAAAGGACAAGGAATTTAAAGCGCTTATTCTTCTCACGGACGGGGAGGACCATAACTCCGACCCCAAGGGCGCCGCGCGCCGCGCCAAACAGGCGGGGGTTAAAATTTTTACGATCGGCATCGGCACTCCTGAAGGGGGTACGGTACCGGGCGGGACTTCCCGGGAAGGGTTCAAGAAGGACAGGCAGGGCAACGTGGTTTTGTCAAAGCTGGATGAGCCGCTACTGAAGGAAATCGCCATGCAGACAGGCGGCGTTTACTACCGGTCAAGCCGGGGGGAACTCGAGACAGAGCAGATTGCCCGACAGATCCGGCTGATGGGTCAGAAGGGTTTGAAGAGCGAAAAGACGATCGAATATGAGGAAAATTTTCAGTATTTCTTGGTGTTGGCACTACTATTGCTTTTTACTGAGTTGATTCTGTCGGAGAGAAGGAAATGAAGTCAAAAGCTGTTTTACTTCTTATTTGTTTTTCCCCACTTCTCTGTGGTTTTGACTTTTACTCGCGCGTGAAAAATGAGGAAGGCAACAAGCTCTACAAAAAGGGCCAGATTGGGAAGGCTAAAACCGCTTACCAGAAGGCGCTGAAGTCAGAACCCAAGTCACCTGAGATTGCTTTTAACCTGGGCAACGCTTATTATAGGGAAGAATCTTTTAAAGAATCTTTGGATTCGTACAAGCAGGCAGCCCAAGCGGAGAAAGTACCGGCGCTTCAGTCCAAAGCGTTTTACAATCTTGGGAATAGCCTTTACCGGCGTCAAGAGCTTGAGAAGGCCATCGAATTTTATAAACAGGCGCTTAGGTTGAATCCAAAGGATCAGGACGCCAAATACAATCTCGAGCTCCTCACCAAGCGTCAAGAGCAAGAAAAGAAGGAAGATAAAAAAGAAGACAAGAAAGAAGATAAGAAGGAGGATCAGAAGCAGGATAAAAAAGATCAGGGCGGTAAGGATCAAGAGAAGGACCAACAACAAGATCAGCAGGATAAGCAAGATCAGCAAAAGGACCAGCAGAAAGACCAGCAGCAAGACCAACAAGATAAACAGGATCAGCAAGATAAAGAAAAAGATCAGCAGGATTCTGGCGGTGGACAAGGCAAGCAGGGCGAAGATCAAGAAAATAAGGATCAGAAGGGAGACCAGGGCCAGGAAGAGCAGAAAGATCAGCAACCTTCAGGCGGTCAGGGAAATCAGGATAAGAAGGAACAAGAAAAGGGAGACCAAAAAGACCAAAGCGAGTCTCAGGGTGATAAAGAGGGTGAGAAGCAGGACGAGCAGCAAGAAAATCAGCAGCCCTCTGAAGGAGAAGGCCAGGAAGAGCAGAAGCAGCCCAAGCCTGGAGAGGGCCCCGATCAAGCAAAACAGAGTGAGGGGCAAGAGCAGGAGGGCGCCGGGGATAAGCAAGAGCAAAAGCAGCCGGTCGGAGGCGCGGGGGAAGAGGAAATAGAAGCTGGCGAGGCTGAAGGCAAAGAGCAGAAGCCAAAGACCGCCGCGGAGATAAGAGGGGACCAGATTTTGAACGCGCTTGAAAATCAGGAAAAGCAGATATTAAAATTAGAGAGTGGTCAGGGCAAGCCTATGCGTCAGGTGAGAAAATATATTGAAAAAGACTGGTAGAAAATTAATAGTTTTCTTGCTTCTGTTGCTGCCGTCGACCGCGTTTGCGCAAATGACGATCGAGACGTCAGTGAGCCGTTCACGTTTGGCGGTCGGGGAGGAGTTGACGCTCGATATTGTCATTTCAAATGCCGCGGGCAAGATTTCCAAGCCTATTTTCCCTTCCATCGACGGCTTCTCATCGTATTCGCAAGGCCATTCCCAAGAAATTTCAATTATAAACGGAAGAACCACTTCCCGAAGTATTTTTAGTTACATTCTAATCGCCAATTCACCGGGCAAAAAAACCATAGGGCCGTTTGACGTTATTATTGGAGGAAAAAATATAAAAGTGGCCGCTGTTCAAGTAGACGTGACCCCGGACGCGCCCGCTTCTTCAGGCCCGTCAGGCATGACCGCGTATTCCCAGGCTCCGGTGGTAGCGCCTCCTCCGAGGGCAATGCCTGGGTCCGGCGCTACGGACCAGGACATCTTTGTTAAGGCGTGGTTTGATAAGGATGAAGTGTACGTGAATGAGCCCGCGACGCTCACCTACACGATTTATACGCGTCTTTCCTCGACTTACAAAGGCTTTGAAAAGGAGCCGGTCACGACGGGATTCTGGGTGGAGGATTTTCCGCCTGAGAAAACTATACGCAGGACCGAACAGATCATCAACGGGACGCGCTACGTGGTGGCCGACATACGCAAAATGGCGCTTTTCCCGACCCAGGTGGGTGTTTATACGATTGATACTGGAGTTGTCGCCGCGACGGTTGAGGTGAGAGACCAGAATGATTTCGACACTTTTGCTTCTTACAATATATTCGGCCGGAGGCCAGCGAATTTTCCGCCCTCGTATGCGACTCAAGTTTTCTCAAAATCAATCGCGATCCCAAGCCAGACACTTGTCGTCAAAGCCCTACCTGAGACCGGAAAGCCGGATAGTTTTGACGGCGCCGTCGGTGATTATAGGATAGACAGCTCTGTCGATAAATCAACGGTGGAAGAGGGAAGCCCCATCACGCACCGTATTCGTATTACGGGCCAGGGCAATATCAACACGGTGCAAACGCCTTCCTTGCCGCGCATGGACGATTTTAAAACTTACGATTCCTCAAGTTCGGCAAATATTTCAAAAAATCGTCTTACGGTGGAAGGCGAGAAAGTCACTGAGACCGTTTTGGTTCCCAGACGGCCGGGGACGTTTACCCTCCCGCAGCTTGAGTTTTCTTATTTTGAACCGAAATCGAAAAACTACCGGACGCTTAAGACCCAGGCGCACACGCTTGTGGTAAAGGCCGCGCCGGAGAGTGAAGGTGAGGCCCTGCCCCCCGTGGCGGCAACGGTGCAGCCGGTGGAAAAAGTAGAAGTCGCTGTTTTTGGACAGGATATCCGCTACATAAAAATAACGGAAAAGGGGGCAGCGTTGCCCTTTAAGGGCCTCACCAAAAATCCTCTTTATTGGCTTCTTAATTCAGCACTATTTTTAGGGGCTTTGGGGCTTATCTTTTTTGCCTCAAGCAAAGAGGGCGCTTCGAAGGATCTAAGGGGTACACGTCTTCGCCGTTCTCATCGAGTGGCCAAAAGGAAACTTAGATCCGCCGCCGCGCTTCTTAAAAAGGGCCGAGCGGACGAGTTTTACTCGGAGATCGCGCGGGCGCTCTATGGGTATTTCGCGGACAAGCTCAATATCGCCAGCCAATCGGTGACTGTGGAGACGATACGAGAGCGGCTGCCGGAGGATGAAAAGGCCTCGCAGGCGTTGGAGGAGGCAAAGGCGCTTTTTGAGGAGCTTTCACTGGGACGATTCGCGGGCGCGGTAAGAGACAGCGAAGAAATGAAAAAGATCTACGCGATGGCCGATCGCGTGATCACGCTGTTTGAAAGGGTGAAATTGAAATGAGAAACCTCGCAATGGCACTTCTTCTAAGTTTATTTTTAACAGCCCCTTCTTTTGCGGCTACTCCTTTCGACGAGGCCAATTTAAAATATCAGGCGGGGGATTTTAAGGCGGCCGCCAGCCTGTACGAAAAAATTATTCAGGACGGCCAAGCCACACCGGCGGCGTATTACAATCTGGGGAACGCCAATTTTCGTATCGGCCGAAAAGGCAAGGCGGTCCTCGCTTACGAAAGAGCGCTTAGGGAGTTGCCCCGCGACGAAGACCTCCAATGGAATCTCAATGTTTTAAAAAGCGTTCTCCCTGACCGTATCGAAGCTAAGGATGAGAGCCTCACTCACTATTGGCTGCGGTTGGCGGCGGGTACCGTTACGATGGATGAAATGAGTCTGGGCTTGACGGCCGTTCTGGCGTTATGGCTAGGCGTCACGCTGCTGGCCTTTTTTTACGCGGGTTTTAGACCGACGGGGCGGGGGATTCAGACGCTTTTATTTTTAATTTTGGCAGGCACGACGGCCTTATTCGCGTTTAAGTGGGTCGAGACCAGGGACCCCCGCGTGGTGATTTTGGACAAGGAAGTTTACTCGCGGAATGGCCCCTCCGAAAGGGAAACTAAGGCGTTCTTGCTGCACGAAGGGGCGGAGGCCAAGGTACTGGACGAATCCAAAGAGTGGCTTTATGTCACTTTGAAAAATAAAAATTCGGGGTGGATCCAAAAAAAGACCTGCGAGGTCATTTGAAGCCCAAGAGAGCTCTTCTCATCATCGGCCATGGCAGTAAACAAAAAGGTTTTCAGGCGGCGATGGAAAAAGTCGCCAAAAAATTAAGACAGGCAAAAGAGTTTGATTGGGTTGATTGCGCTTATCTAGAAGTCACGCCGCCTCTCATTCCCCAAGCGATTGACCTTTGCGCGCAAAAAGGGGCGAAAGAAATTTCTGTGCTGCCCTATTTTCTTTTAACCGGACTGCATGTGACGGTGGACATCCCCGAAATAGTCGCCTCCGCGAAAAAAAAATACCGTGGCCGGGCAAAGATAAAGCTGTGCCCCTACTTGGGCTACGATGACAAGATTGTCGAGGTTGTGAGAAAGAGGATTCATGAAGGCCGCTAAAAAATTCACAGGGAGCGGGGTGATTCCCTGCGGGGTGGCGATTATCAGGCGAGGGCGCGAATTTTTGATCTCTCAGAGACACAAGGACGACACGTTTGGCTCTTTCTGGGAATTCCCCGGCGGCAAAAAAAACGAAGGCGAGAGCTTTGAAGACTGTGTGGTTCGTGAGACGCAGGAAGAGTTGGGGGTTAAAGTAGCCGTCCAACATAAGTTGATGGACATGAAGAAAAAATATAAAAACCGGATCATCTGGCTTAATTTTTATATGTGTTCTTATCTTTCCGGGGATCCTCAGCCGCTCGACTGCCAGAAAGTGCTTTGGGTGGATGTGATGAAACTGAAGGATTTTAAATTTCCTCCGGCCAACGAAATTGTGATTGCGGCGCTTGTGAAAAATTACGCCAAATGAGCAAACCCTATATCCTAGCGCTCGATCTGGGCACGACGGGTAACCGGGCCATTGTTTTTGACGTCCGGCAGAACGTCGTGGCCAAGGTTTACGAGGAATTCCCCCAAATTTATCCAAAGCCGGGCTGGGTAGAGCATGACCCGATGGTTATTTGGAGGAGCGTCCAACATATCCTGTCAGCGACCTTCCGCAAAGTTCCTATTCAGAAAATAGCCGCGATTGGCGTGACCAACCAGCGGGAGACGGTGCTAATCTGGGATAAGAAAACAGGAAAGCCCATCCACAATGCCATTGTTTGGCAAGACCGCCGGACCGCGCCGCTTTGTGAGTCGCTCAGGAAAAGAGGGCTTGGTGAATTTATTCATCGCCGGACGGGGCTTGTCCTGGACCCTTATTTTAGCGCGACCAAAATTAGATGGCTTCTCGATCATGTGAAGGGGGCCAAAAAGAAGGCGGCTAGCGGCGCGCTGTTGGCAGGCACGATTGACGCCTGGGCGGTCTGGAAGTTATCGGGCGGGCGATCGCACGTGACGGACGCCTCCAACGCCTCACGGACAATGCTTTTTAATATTCACACGAAAAAATGGGACCCGAAACTCTGCGGCCTGTTTAAGGTGCCCGTAAAGATGCTGCCTAAAGTGGTCGCATCGAGCGGTGTGGCCGCCACCCTCGACAAAAAACTTTTTGGCCATGAAATTCCCATCGCGGGAATTGTGGGGGACCAGCAGGGCGCGGCTTTCGCACAGGGGTGTTTTAGCCACGGTGTGATTAAAAATACCTATGGGACGGGGCTCTTTGCCCTCGAGAATACGGGAAAGGCACCGCGCTTTTCAAAAAATTTACTGACCACCATTGCGTGGTCACTCAAGGACCTCGCTCGCACGGAGTACGCGGTGGAAGGAAGTGTCTTCATCGGGGGCGCCGCGATCCAGTGGTTGAGAGACGGGCTTAAAATCATTAAAAGATCCGCGGATTCGGAGGCGCTCGCCAAGAGCGTTTCTTCTAACGAAGGCGTTTATTTTGTCCCCGCACTCGTAGGGCTGGGCGCGCCGTACTGGGACCCGCACGCGCGAGGGACGATTGTGGGACTGACCCGAGGGACGAGCCGGGCGCACATCGCTCGCGCCGCTCTGGAGTCAATAGCGTATCAGACGCGGGATATTCTCGAAGTGATGAAAAAAGACACGAAGAAAAATTTCAACGTGCTGCGGGTGGACGGCGGCGCCAGCGCCAATGACTTTCTCATGCAGTTCCAGGCCGATACGCTGGGCATTCCGGTCGAGCGCCCGAAGATTCTTGAGACGACCGCGTTGGGAGCGGCCGGTTTAGCCGGGATAGGAATCGGTTTTTGGAAGAACCGGGAGTCCTTTAACGGCTTAAGAAAAATCGAGAAGGTATTTTACCCAAAAATGAGGCTGCAGGAGAGGGAGCGGCTTTACACGCATTGGCAGGAAGCGGTCCGGCGGGCCAGAAATTGGGCGCTTGTGGAAAAGCCCTCAAAAGGCTAAAATGGGCGAATTATGAAAAATAAAACATTGACGAAAAAGCTCAAACGCGCCGAATGGGACGAGTATTTCATGAATATCGCCAGCGTGGTCTCGCATCGCTCTACTTGCGACAGGAAATTTGTGGGCTCGGTGATTGTGCGCGATAAGACGATCCTTTCGACCGGTTACAACGGCAGTGTCCGAAAGCTCGAGCACTGCGATGAAGTGGGGCATATGATGGAGAATAACCATTGCGTCGCCACGATTCACGCCGAGGCCAACGCGATTATTCAGTCGGCCAAGAATGGCGTCTGCATCGACGAGGGCACGATTTACACGACCGCCAGCCCCTGCTGGCCGTGCTTCAAGCTCATCGCCAATGCCGGGATTAAAAGAATCTGTTTTGGGGAATTTTACAGGGACGAAAGAATATTCAAGATCGCCAAAAAACTCAAAATTGAGCTCGTAAAGCTTGATAATTTTGATCCTATCCGCCACAACATGAATGGCAACGGTTCCAAAAATGCCAAAAAGTGAATCTGATTTGTACCTCAAACAAGTCGAAATCGGACCCATGGAAAATTTCGTCTATTTTGTGGGGTCGAAGGCCAGCCGTGAGGTGATGGTCGTGGATCCCGCCTGGCAGGTGGACACGATTCTAAAAATTGCCAAAGAAGAGGATTTGAAGATCAAAGGGGCCCTGATCAGCCACTTTCATTTTGATCACACCAACGGCATTGAGGAGCTTTTAGAATCGGTGAGCTGTCCCATTTACATGAATAAAAAAGACGTGCCTTTCCTGGAATTTAGATCGTCCCACATTAAAGAAATGAACGACGGCGACAAAGTCAAAGTAGGGGATGTGGAGATACAGCTCATTCACACGCCTGGCCACACGCCCGGCTCCCAGTGCTTCTACGTCCAGGACCGCCTTATTTCGGGCGACACGTTATTTATCAACGCCTGCGGACGCTGCGACCTGCCCGGAGGGGATCCTAAGGAAATGTACTACACGCTCACACAGAGGCTTCTTAAATTTGACGATTCGACCATCCTTTGTCCGGGGCATAATTACGCCGAAAAGACCACTTCTACGATGGGGGAACAGAAGAAAACCAACCCCTATCTCATGTGCGATTCCCTTAATAATTTCATCCATTTTCGAATGGGAATGTGATACACTTTTAACTTCTTATGACGCTTCCTACACAAATTTTGAACAACGCGGGCAAAAAAGTCGACTGGGACGGCCTCTCGCAGATGGCGCTGAGGATACGCCGCGACATCATAAAAATGCTGGGAATAGCCGGTTCCGGGCACCCGGGCGGATCCTTGTCCATCACGGACATCCTCACTCTTTTGTACTTCCATTTTTTGAAGCATGACCCCAAAAATCCCAAATGGCCGGACCGCGACCGCCTAATTTTTTCAAAAGGACATGGGTGTCCCGCGCTTTACTGCGCGCTGGCCGAGAACGGCTATTTTGACAAGAAGCTTCTTCTGACCTTAAGGCAGATGGGCAGCCCCCTTCAGGGCCACCCGGATATGAGGCGCCTTGCCGGCATTGAAGCCTCGACTGGTTCCTTGGGGCAAGGGCTTTCCATCGGCATTGGTTGCGCGTTGGCGGCACGCCTGGATAAAAAAGATTACAAAACCTACGTGATCATCAGCGACGGGGAGTTGAATGAGGGCCAGATCTGGGAGGCGGCGGCGTTCGCGTCATTTCAGAAATTATCGAACCTGATCACCTACCTTGATTACAACAAGTATCAATTGAGCGGCGCAACCAAGGACATCCTGGATATGGAGCCCGTTGTGGACAAATGGAAGGCTTTTGGCTGGCAGGTGAGGGAAATTGACGGCCATTCCCACAAGGAGATTTACGAGGCGACCCTCTGGGCCCAGTCCGTGAAAACAGGCCCCAGCATCATTGTCGCGCACACGATCAAGGGAAAAGGCGTTTCCTTCATGGAAAATAATAATCATTTTCACGGAGTCGCCAATACCAAAGACGAGACTGTTCGGGCCTTGAAAGAGCTGGGAGAGAACGAGGCGGAGATTCAGAAAATTGCGGGGATGATTCAATAATGTTAGAAAGAAAGCTGGGAAACGCGACGCGTGACGCCTACGGAAAGGCGCTTGTCGAGCTTGGCAAGGAAAGCGCCGATGTCGTGGTCTTGGACGCGGATCTATCCAAATCTACACGGACGGACGCTTTTGGAAAAGCGTTTCCTGACCGGTTTATTGATATCGGGATCCAGGAAGCGAACTTGGTCGGCATCGCCACGGGCTTGGCCGCTTGCGGTAAAATTCCCTTTATCAGCTCCTTCGCCTGCTTCTTGATGTGCAAAGGTTATGAACAGCTTCGTATGGGGGTCGCGTTTTCTGAGCTGAACGTGAAGGTCGTGACCTCCCATGGCGGAATCAGTGTCGGCGAAGACGGCGCGTCTCAACAATCCGTAGAAGACTTTGCTCTAGCCGGCACACTTCCGGGATTTGTCGTGATGGTGCCCTCAGATGAATTTGCGACAAAGGCCTTGATCAAGAAGGCCGCTTTTCACAAAGGGCCCGTCTACGTTCGCACCGGACGGTCGAAAGCGCCGCTTCTTTACAATGAAAAAACTAATTTTGAAATAGGGAAGGGCATTAAGCTTCGGCAGGGCAAGGACGTGACGTTGATTGGCACCGGGCTTTTGGTTTTTGAAGCGCTCGAAGCCGCCGACATTTTAAAGCAAAAGGGCATCGAGGCGTCAGTTATCGATATCCATACGCT
>CAZDBQ010000052.1:0-5042 GCA_964503765.1 uncultured Planctomycetia bacterium
CGTGACGGCGTGTCAATTCACTGCCCAAAATAGTGCCCACCACGCGGTTGGTATTTTTGATCGGCAAAGAGGCTTTCACCGGCTGCTTTTTTGCAAGGGCCGGCTCACAGAGCTTAAGCAGTGTCGTATTATCGAGCGCCTTGTCGAGCCCGTGGTCCTGCGGAATTTGGCAGTAGCGTCCCACACTGTCCGGGACTTTCGGCTGATAAAGAATATTTGAAAAATCCAAGCCCTTCGCCTTCCAATGATCGACGGCCTTTTTAGCCTCCAACCTGTCCGTCCGGCCTATCATCTCATTGATTGTCCGGAAACCAAGTGCTGCCATGATCTCGCGCATCTCCTGCGCGATAAAATTCATGAAGTTCACGACATGCGCGGGGTCTCCCGTAAACTTTTTTCGCAGTTCCGGGTCCTGTGTGGCCACACCCACCGGGCAGGTGTTCAAATGACACACACGCATCATGATGCACCCCAGCGCCACCAAGGGTGCCGTCGCGAAACCAAACTCCTCGGCACCCAGAAGCGCTGCAATCACGACATCGCGGCCAGTTTTTAACTGTCCGTCCGTTTCGACAGCGATGCGGCTCCTTAAATTGTTCAGCACAAGCGTCTGGTGCGTTTCCGCGAGACCCAGCTCCCAGGGTGCTCCCGCGTGCTTGATACTCGACTGCGGCGAAGCGCCCGTCCCGCCATCAAAGCCGCTGATCAGGACCACATCCGCGTGGGCCTTCGCGACACCCGCGGCGATCGTCCCAACACCCACCTCGGCCACGAGCTTTACACTGATGCGGGCCTTCTGGTTTGAATTTTTCAAATCATGAATCAACTGCGCCAAATCCTCAATCGAGTAAATATCGTGATGAGGCGGCGGCGAAATAAGTCCCACACCTGGCGTAGATAGGCGCACCTTCGCGATCCAAGGATAAACTTTTGCTCCCGGCAGCTGCCCGCCCTCACCCGGCTTGGCGCCTTGGGCAATTTTAATCTGAATCTCCTGCGCGTTGACAAGATAGAGACTCGTCACTCCAAAACGACCAGACGCCACCTGCTTAATCGCGCTATTTTTGGAATCTCCGTTCGGCTCAAGCTGGTAACGAATCGGATCCTCGCCGCCTTCGCCGGTATTACTCTTTCCGCCAATCCGGTTCATCGCGACCGCCATCCCCTCATGAGCCTCTTTGCTGATCGAGCCGTAGGACATTCCTCCTGATTTGAAACGCCTCATGATGGCGTTCACAGGCTCCACTTCCTCTATCGGAATCGATTTCTCCGCGTATTTAAAGTCAAGAAGTCCCCGCAACGTGCCAAAATTTTTATCGTGGTCATTCACGGACCCGGAATATTCCTTAAACACTTTGAAATTATTCGTGCGGACCGCCTGCTGCAATTTGTGAATTGTCTCGGGATTAAATAGATGATACTCACCATCGCGCCGCCATTGGTACTGCCCGCCTGGGTCGAGCGTGTCACCATTGACCTGCCGTTCAGGAAACGCGTGGCGGTGCCGCTTTTCGACTTCCGATGCCAGTGTCTCGATCCCCACTCCCTCCAGACGCGAAGCGGTCCAGGTAAAATATTTGTCTATCACGCTGCTGTTTAACCCAATCGCCTCAAAAATCTGCGCGCCGCGATAGCTCTGAATAGTGGAGATGCCCATCTTGGACATGGTTTTGACAACGCCCTTCGCCGCGGCTTTGGCGAAATTCTTCACGGCCGTCTTGTGCTCAATGCCCGTCAAGATTCCCTGGCGAATCATGTCATCAAGTGTTTCAAAAGCAAGATACGGGTTGATGGCGCCCGCGCCGTAGCCGATTAAAAGAGCAAAGTGATGCACTTCACGCGGCTCGCCCGACTCCAGCACTAGCCCCACCTTGGTCCTGGTTCCCTCACGGATCAGGTGATGATGCAGTCCCGAAACCGCTAAAAGCGCCGGGATCGCCGCCAGGTCATGATTGACTCCTCGGTCTGACAGAATAATAAGATTCACGCCCTCTTTAATCGCGAGGCTTGCCTGCTTAAAAACTTCCTCAAGCGAGGCCTCCAACGCCTTTCCGCCTCCTGAAGCGCGAGTGAGTATCGAGAGCGTCTTTGATTTAAAATGGGGGCTTTTAATGTGACGAAGTTTTTCAAATTCTTCATTCGTTAAAATGGGGCTTTTCAAACGAATCTGTCGGCAGCTTTCGGGCTCCGGTAAAAGCAGATTCCGTTCGGAACCAATCGTCGTTTCCGTGGAAGTCACAATTTCCTCACGGATACAATCTATCGGAGGATTGGTGACCTGCGCGAAAAGCTGTTTAAAATAATAGTAGAGCAGCTGAGGCTTCTTGGACAAAACAGCCAACGGCGTGTCCGTTCCCATCGACCCAATGGCTTCAACGCCGTGCTGACCCATCGGCGCCATGAGAATCCTTAAGTCCTCATAGGTGTAACCAAACGCCTGCTGGCGGAGCAATACCGTTTTGTGATCCGGTTCGTGCACATGCGGCGCTTCTGGCAAACTTTCGAGGGTGACCACATTTTTCTTAAGCCACTCGCGGTAGGGACGTTCAGTGGCTATTTTATTTTTAATTTCCTCATCGGCGACAATTCGCCCCTCTTCAGTGTCTACGAGGAACATTCTTCCCGGCTGTAAACGCCCCTTTTCGAGAACCATCTCAGGCGGCACGTCCAAAACACCTACTTCGGAGGCCATGATGACAAGGCCATCTTTCGTGACGTAGTAGCGTGAAGGCCTGAGGCCGTTCCGGTCAAGCACGGCGCCGATTCTCACACCGTCGGTAAACGCGATGGAGGCGGGGCCGTCCCAAGGCTCCATGAGACAGCTATGGTACTCATAAAATGCCTTCTTCTCGTCGCTCATGCTTTCGTGGCCTGTCCAAGGCTCGGGGATCATCATCATCACCGCGTGAGGAAGCGAGCGGCCGGAGAGCACCAAAAATTCAAGGCAGTTATCAAACATCGCCGAGTCACTCCCGTCCTCGCAAATGACAGGCAGCGCCTTCTTGATGTCGGCGCCAAAGAGCTCGGACTCGCAGATCGTCTGCCGCGCGTGCATCCAGTTGACGTTGCCGCGAAGTGTATTGATTTCCCCATTGTGCGCCACGTAGCGATTGGGATGCGCGCGCTCCCAGTTGGGAAACGTATTCGTGCTGAAACGCGAGTGGACCAGTGCCAAAGCGCTCTCCACCGAGGGCTGTTTAAGGTCAGGGTAAAAGAGATCCACCTGCTCTGACATCAACATTCCTTTATAGATGATCGTCTTGCAGGAGAGGCTTGAGATATAAAAGGAGTGGCCGCCTTTAATTTTGGAATAACGAATCGCGTTCTCCGCGCGGCGGCGGATGATGTAGAGCTTTCGCTCAAAGGCCAACTCGTCTTTGATCTTTGGATTTCTTCCGATGAACACTTGGCGGACAAATGGCTCGGAAGACTTCGCGGTGGGCCCTAGGGACTCATTCAGGGTAGGGACCGTTCGCCAGCCCAAAAACAACTGGCCTTCTTCTTTTACGATGTCTTCAAAAATTTTCTCGCAGGCTTTGCGCTCACCGGCGTCTTGGGAGATAAAAACCATCCCCACGCCGTACTCTTTCGGGGCGGGAAGCTTAAAACCCTCTTTGGCGCAGGCCTCACTTAAAAAAACGTGGGGAATCTGTAAAAGAATTCCCGCGCCGTCGCCCGTATTGGCTTCGCAGCCGCAGGCCCCGCGGTGACGTAAGTTCAATAGAATCGTCATCGCCTGCTCGACAATCTTGTGGGACTTACGCCCCTTGATGTCGACGACAAAACCGACCCCGCAGCTATCCTTTTCGAAAGCTGGGTCGTAAAGCCCTTGTTTTACAGGCATTCCTATTCCACTCATCTCTTCTTCCTTATATGGCCCTAATCTTGTTCAAAAAAGGGCATTTTAGTATACCAATAACTGCCTTAAGATTTCAAAGGAAAAGTTGGTGAAAGCTCAGTAGCCTCAGACGGTTAGGACTATTTTCCCGAAGTTCTGGCGGCTCTCCATACGACGATGGGCACTGGCGGCTTCTTTAAGAGGAAACACTTGGTCAAGAGTAGGTTTTAAAAGGCCTTTTTCGGCGAGTTCGAGCACCTTGTAAAGTTCCGATAAGCTTCCCATGTAGGAACCAAGGATACTGAGCTGTTTGGAATACAGATAACGAATATCAATTTCTACTTTAGGCCCGGAGGTTGCCCCACAGGTCACGAGGCGTCCCCCTCGGCAGAGGCTAGACAGGCTCTTCTGCCACGTTTCAGGGCCGATGTGTTCAAATACGACGTCTACTCCCCTACCGTTGGTTAGTTTTTTGATTTCTTCAGAAAAATCTTTGGTTTTGTACAAAATCACCGCATCGGCGCCAAGTTTCTTGGCGTGTGAAACTTTTTTGGCGTCCCCGACCGTCGTAAAAACCGTGGCGCCCAAAAACTTCGCTATCTGTATCGCGAAGCTTCCGATACCTGATCCGCCTGCATGCACCAGCACCGTCTCGCCCGCTTTGAGATTCGCCCTCCCCGCGAGCATGTGGTACGCGGTGAGCGACGCCAAGGGAAAAGACGCCCACTCTTCAAATGAATAGCGGTCGGACACAGGGATAACAAAGCGTTCATGGACAGCGACTTTTTCCGCGTAGCCCCCCTGCGATTGAAGGCCAAGAATTTTGAATTCTGAGGAAAAACTGTCGCGGGCTTCAAGCGCTTCGGAAGCATGGTGAGAAACCTGCCCGGGCGAGACAACAACACGCATGCCCTTCTTTAAATGCTTCACCGACTTGCCTGTCTCGAGGATAACTCCTGAAACATCAGAGCCCGGAATATGGGGCATCGGTAACGTGACACCGGGAAATCCCAGCCTCACCCAAATATCCAGATGATTCAACGCGCAGGCTTTAATTCCGACAAGGACTTGATTGGCGTCAATGGCAGGATCGCTAAAATTTCCGTACTTTAAAACTTCGGGGCCGCCATGTCGCTCAAAATAAACTGCTTTCATGTTCTAGCGTATAGTAGATAGGAGTTAGGAGATAGAAAAACCGTCATGG
>CAZDBQ010000053.1:0-4212 GCA_964503765.1 uncultured Planctomycetia bacterium
TTCCACCTCATCTGGAAAAAAATTGAAATCGATTCGGAATGGTGGCAGGAAGTCGGGCTTTTGGCTATAAGTCAATTCAAGAATCCCTTAGCCTATCAGAAAAAATTGCACGAAAAAATATTCCACGGCGATGAACAGCTCCTCTGAAAAATTGCCTTTTGATCCCCACTTGAAATTATTGGCGCAGTCGTTGGTTGAATTTCGCACCGGTTTTAGCGAAAATGATTATCTTGAAGTGGTGGGCGAAATCGCTCGAAATTTAAACTTATCTTATACACCGAATTGCCTTCTACTGGCGAAAAAAGACCTTAGCCGCCATTTGTTAAGATATTTGTTAGAGTTTTACCAACAACATGCAAAAATCCTTTCTGTAAATGCCGATTTTTTTAGTGACAGGCATAAGGAAATATTCTCTCTTCTCAATGGGTTTTTGGCTAACACTTACATTTCTCAAAATGGTCGCATTGTTGCGGCATCTGCATTGGGAAATATTGATCAGAGCGATGAAAGTGTTGTTAATGCTTTATTTGCTGTAGTTAACGAAAACGACGATAATATTAGGTGGGCAATAGAGTCGGCTTTAGAAAACATAAAACAGCTAAATGGTCTCGGAATCATGACATTGCTCTCGGCCTTGAAAGATGGTAAAGTAAACACAACTTCGGCGATTAAAAACTTAAAAAAAACCGATAAACATGGCTTGGAGGTATTGCTCACTGCCTTACAAGATAGTAATTGGATAATTAGAAAGACTGCGATATCAGCTTTGGGAAGTCTCGGCCTAATTGATGAGCGTGTCATTGTTGCTTTGCTTAAAGCGTTGAAAGACGTTGAATGTTTTGTCATAGAGGCAGCAGTATTAGCATTAGGGAATTTAGGTTATAGGGATGAACGTATCATTAAAGCATTGCTTTCCGTGCTTAACGATGATAAATGGCTCGTCAGAGAAGCTGCAGTAACAGCGCTTGGGAATTTAGGCTTCACTAATGAGGATATCATCACAGCCTTATTCACTGTTTTGAAAGACAGAAGCTGGCATGTACGAGGTGCTACAGTATTCACATTAGGAAAATTAATGCCGGATGATGAGCGTGTTATCATTGCCTTACTCAGTACTATAAAAGACAATGAATGGTATGTCAGATATGCCACAGTTTTGGCACTTACAAAAATAACTCAACCCAATGAACGCGTCATCTCAGCATTATTCACTGCTCTAAGAGATTCCGACAAAGATGTTTGGCAGACTGCGGCAGTGGCCTTGGGAGAGATTAGTCAAAATGATGAGCATATCGATTCAATCTTGATCGACACCTTAAATGATAAGAGTGTGTATCATTTTGCAGGAGCGCCTAAGCCGCCCTGCGGTATGAATCGGCGTACAAACGATTCTTTTCGGAACCGATGTAAAATTTCCAAAATTGATCCCAGTCATTGTTTTTCATGACGGCACGCAGCTTGAGGATGGACTGGGCACCTTTGATTGTCCAATGCATGCCACTTTGGTCCATACGTTCTTTGACAAACGCGCGACAAGCGGCCTCCACCAGCCCGGTGGCGATCGGATAACCCTTGGCGAGATAAGTGGCGTATTCCATCATATGACGATGATTTTCAAAATAGGTGATGGCTTTCTGTAACACCTTCGTTTGTGAAGCCTTCAGTTTCGTCTTGGTGATGGTTTGTTTGAGTCCGCCAATCACGCGCCCGACATCACCCTGAAGGATTGATAACAGTTTGTCGCGGACCCAAACGACGCGCGCCTCGCTCGTTTCACCATGAAGCGTTGTCCCGACGTCCCAAACATAACCGCTCACATGCATAATGTCGAGAATCAATGCATCCACGCGCTCTTGGAGGTGGTAAGTTTGCAAGGCGTGCTCTAAAGCGTTTTCCAAATTCGGATCCCCATCCAGCAAAGCAATAATCTTTTTTTCGCCCGCGGGGTCTCGTTTCAGGACGCGCTGCATGAGATAGTTCATGGCTTCTTCTTTGCCGTTCAAGGTGGCGCGCAGATGTTTATTGAAAGCCACGCGGGGTTCAGCAATGCCCTCGTCACGACGCTGTTGACGTTCCATTTTCGCTTGTTGGCGGTCTGCCGAAGTGTATTCTTTCAGTAAAGCTTTGACAATATCTTCGGGTTCGCGGCGGCCCGGATTGAAGGAAAAATCAACCGTGACCACAGCCTCCTTTTTGATACCCGGCTTTTCACCTTTGCCACGTCGAGCTTTCGGGGTGTCGGCGATTTCTTGCGGTTGGCGTTCGGACTTCACTAACGGTACGCCTTTACCATCGGCGCTGATGGCGAGAAACGTTCCTTCGGTTTCCGCTGCGGGCGCTTGGAGTTGTTCATTAAAAGCGTCAACCGCCGCCGCGACTTTGGCGGCGACTCTTTGCGGCATGGCCGGGATAAAAGAAAAATCAAAAATTTCATTGAAGCGCGTCACGGCCTCGCGAAAGTCACATTCGGTGGTGGGCGCTTCGATCCATTGTTGCAGTAAATAAGAATATTTTTGTGCCGGCAGATTCAATTGGACATCCAAAGGAAAAAAGTATTCATCCGCAGCGTTGGCATAAGCCGCGCGTTTGATCTTCACCTCACCAAAAATCGAAAAATAGGGTGATTCGGGTGTGCCTTTGAATTCAAGTGGTTTACCCTCCGCAGACAACGGTGGGTTATTTTCTTGATAGCCGGTGCCAGACTGTTCAACATAACATTCGAGTGCGGTTCGCCCTAAACCCTGAAGTTGACGGAACATCTCTTTTTCGGCGACATGGATTTCTTGACGTCCAACCGCACCCTTGATATAGGTTTTGAATTCCGAGAACTCATTATCAAGTTTGCCAAACATGGTTTCGATTTCGGCGATGGTCATCATAGTCGCTCTCCTTATTGGGTCAAACGTTGCTTGTCGAATTAAATGTTTGCCCAATATAGCATCATTTTTTATGTTTGTCAAATAATTAAATTCAATAAAAACAAGACCTCGGATTTGATACACACTCAAATGATTTCAGAATTTTATCCTGCACCTGCAAGAGTTTTTGCGCCTCGGTGACGGAGATGCCCGGCAGCGTCGTCGGCATGTACAGCAGCACGCCTTCATCGAGCGGCGGCATGAACTCCGAGCCGAGTCGGGAAAAAATCGGAATCGTGAGCAACACCACGAGCACCGCCGCGATAATCGTCGGCCAGGGATTGCGGAGCACGAATCTGACGACCGGCTCGTAGATTCGCATGAGCGGGCGGCTGATGGGATGGTTCTCCTCGCTGTGAATCTTGCCGACGAGAACGGCATTGGTTATCCGGCACAGCCATCGCGGCCGAAAGTTATATTCCTTCATGTGCGTGAAGAGCAGTCGGATGGCCGGGTCGAGCGTAATGGCCAGCACCGCGGCAATCACCATCGCGAAGTTTTTCGTAAACGCCAAAGGCTTGAACATTCGCCCCTCCTGGGCTTCCAGCGCGAAGACCGGCACAAAAGCGACGGCAATCACGAGCAAGGCAAAGAAGCTCGGTCCACCGACTTCCTTGACGGCGCCAATCACGACATCTTTGAAATTGCCCGGCCGCCCTTCTGCGTCCCAATGTTCGAGCTTCTTATGCGTCTGCTCGACCACGACAATCGCCGCGTCCACCATCGCGCCGATGGCAATGGCAATGCCGCCCAGCGACATGATATTCGCCGTGATGTTCATCCCGTACATGGGAATGAACGAAATGATGATGGCAATGGGAATGGTGATCACCGGAATGAGAGCGCTGGGAATATGCCAGAGGAAAATGAGAATGACCAGGCTCACGATGATCATTTCTTCGATGAGCGTGCCTTTCAGCGTTTCAATCGAACGCTCAATCAAATCCGCGCGATCATACGTCGTAACGATTTTAACGCCTTCCGGCAATGTCGGTTCGATCTCGGCCAGCCTCGCCCGCACGCGCTCGATCACTTTCATGGCGTTCTCCCCAAACCGCATGATCACAATCGCGCCTACGGTCTCACCTTGACCATCCAGCTCCGCAATCCCACGCCGAATGTCGGACCCCAACACGACCTGGCCCAGATGCTTCACCAAAACGGGGGTACCGGTTTCCATGTTGTTGGCGACGACGATGTTCTCCACATCTTCGACGGAGCGGATGTAACCCCGGCCTCGCACCATGTATTCGCGACCGGTGAATTCCACCAGCCGGCCACCCACATCGTTGTT
>CAZDBQ010000054.1:0-12647 GCA_964503765.1 uncultured Planctomycetia bacterium
CTCATTCGGAGAGTCCCAAAGAGGGGTTTCACGTTTACTCCCAAGCCCAAGTACGACATCGTGTCCTTGGAGCGGTTAAATCGTTTTAGTTCTGGTTCGGAAGTGACGCCAGAGAGCTTAAAAAAAGCGCAGATCGTGAACAAAAAAGATCCCGTTATCAAGATTCTGGGGGATGGGGAGCTTAAGCATCCCTTGACGATCAAGGCGCACGCGTTTTCTAAATCGGCGCTTGTAAAAATTAAAAAAGCGGGTGGGACGGCGACTAAGATTAAGCCTCAGCCGCTAGTGATGAGAGCACCGAGAACCTGATGCTTCAGGCATTTGCGAATTCGTTCAAAATACCTGATCTTAGAAAAAAAATCCTCTTCACCTTTGGGATTATCGCGGTTTATCGTTTAGGCACTTTTATTCCGACTCCGGGAATTGACGGAGCAAAGCTTTCACAGTTCTTTGAAAATTTAGCCAGGACTCAGGGCGGCACACTCTTCGGGGTGATGAACCTCTTCTCGGGTGGGGCTATCCATCGTTTGACGATCTTTGCTCTAGGGATCATGCCGTATATTTCAAGCTCCATCATTATGCAGCTTCTGACGGTAGTCATCCCCGCGCTTGAAAAGCTTGCCAAGGAAGGCGAGATGGGGCGCAAGCAGATCAATCAGTACACGCGGTATGGCACGATTGTCTTATCCATAATCCAGTCATTTTTCATCGCTCTTTGGCTTGAAAATTCTTCCCAATTCGGCGGGCTTGAGATTGTGTCTTCCCCCGGGTGGGCGTTTAGGCTCCTGACGGTGCTTACGCTAACCACAGGATCGGCTTTCATTATGTGGCTTGGCGAGCAGATCCAGGAAAAGGGTATCGGCAACGGCATGTCTCTGATAATCGCCGCGGGTATTTTATCGCGGGCTCCGACAGCTGTTTCACAGATCATTTCTCTGATAAGGCCCGGAGGCCACTCCGCCAAGGCGCAGATGGATCCTCTGACGGCAGTGTTCATGATTCTGATCATGGTCGCCGCGATCGTGGCGGTCGTGATATTGACGCAGGGGGAGAGGAAAATTCCGGTTCAGTACCCGAAGCGTGTGGTAGGCCGAAAAGTGATGGGGGGTCAGTCCGTTTTTATTCCCTTTAAGGTGAATAACGGCGGCGTGATGCCTATTATCTTCGCGCAATCGATTATTTTATTTCCCGCGACTATCGGGGTGTTTGTCCCCAACAATTTTATACAGCAGGTGTCAGGCGCTTTGCAGACCGGCACTTTGGGTTACACGCTGATCGTGATGTTTTTGATTATCTTTTTCAGCTATTTTTATACGGCGATCGCGTTTAACCCTGTGGATCTTTCAGAAAATATGAAGAAGTATGGCGGGTTCATTCCGGGAGTGCGCCCCGGCACACCGACGGCCGATTATCTAGATTTCATTATAAACCGCATCACGTTGCCGGGCGGAATCTTCCTGGCTATTATCGCGGTGGCGCCGGACGTGATTGGAAAGTGGCTTAAGGTTCCCGCGCTTGTCGCTGATTTTTTTGGAGGCACGGCACTCTTGATCGTCGTAGGGGTGAGCCTTGACACGATTAAACAGATTGAGTCTCAGCTGATGATGCGGCATTACGAAGGTTTCATGAAACGCGGGCGCATTCGAGGCAGACAAAGAACAGGTTAGAAGGGGGTTTTACTTTGAAATTGGTGCTGTTAGGCCCTCCGGGCGCCGGCAAAGGAACGCAGGCGCAAGTTCTTTCTAAGGATTTAAGCCTTCCGCATATTTCGACGGGAGACATGTTGAGAGAGGCGCTGAAAGCTGCTACCCCCCTCGGCCTGAAGGCCAAGGAATACATGGAAAAGGGCGGGCTTGTGCCGGACGAAGTAGTGATTGCTTTGGTCAAGGAACGCCTCTTAAAAAGTGACGCCCAAAAGGGTTTTATACTAGATGGCTTTCCAAGGACCCCTGAACAGGGCATCAGCCTTGATAGGAACCTAGGAGAGCTTAAGATGCCGCTGGACCTTGTACTTTACTTTAAGACAAGCCTTCCGGTGATTATTCGAAGGTTGTCTGGTCGTAGGGTTTGCGGAAAGTGCGGAAAAAATTTTCATTTGACCAATTTTAAGCCGAAAGTGGATGGCATTTGTGATGTGTGCGGCAGCCAGCTTGTGCAGAGGCCGGACGATAAGGAGGCGACGATAGAAAACCGCCTCAAAGTCTACGAGAGCCAGACAGCGCCGCTCATTGATTATTATGAAAAGAAAAAGAATTTGGTCGAGGTGTCCGGGGATTTGGATGTGCAGGACCTCAATGTGCAATTGATGGATTTATTTAAGAATAAGAAACTTTTGGCGCCGCAAGCAATAAAGCGGTAGGTGCTCTTTGTACTTAAAGACTAAAGACGAATTAGAGGTGATGCGTCGAGCCGGGCGTGTGGTTTCGAAGCTCCTTAAGCTTATGGAGAAAGAAACCAAGCCTGGGGTGACGACGCAACAGCTGGACGAGATCGCGGAAGCGTTTGTCAGGTCCGAAGGAGCCCAGCCCGCTTTTAAGGGTTATTACGGGTACCCCGCGACGATCTGCGCGTCGGTGAATGAGGAAGTGGTTCATGGCATTCCCGGTAAACGCGTTCTGAAGGATGGCGATATTATAGGAATTGACGTTGGGGTGATTCTCGACGGATTTTATTCGGATGCCGCCAGGACTTTCGCGGTGGGACAGGTGGACCCGGAAAGTCAGCGCTTGATTGACGTCACGCGCGAGGCGATGACGAGGGGGATTGGCCAAGCGGTAGCCGGTAATCGGCTTTCCGATATCTCCTGGGCGGTTCAAAGTTTCGCGGAAAAGGAAGGTTTTTCCGTTGTTCGTCAGTACGTCGGGCATGGGATTGGCAAGAATCTGCACGAAGAACCGCAGGTGCCTAATTTCGGAAAGCCTCACGAAGGTCCCACACTGGTCGAGGGGATGGCGCTGGCGATTGAGCCTATGTTGAATGTGGGCACGCATGAGGTGGAGGTTTTGTCGGACGGCTGGACGGTGGTCACGAAAGATGGTAAGCGATCGGGGCATTTTGAGCAGACAATTTTTGTGGGTAAAAATAAAGCGGAGATAGTAACCGAATAGGATGGCAAAAGAAGAAGCGGTTCAGGTGGAGGGCATTGTGATGGAATCATTGCCGAACGCAATGTTTCGCGTGGAGCTCCAGAACCAGCATAGAGTTTTGGCACATGTATCCGGAAAGATGAGGATGAATTTTATCCGAATACTCCCCGGCGACAAGGTCATGATGGAGCTGTCCCCGTACGACTTGACGCGGGGAAGAATTATTTACCGAGTAAAATAAATTAAAAGGATTTAAGCCGATGAAAGTACGATCAAGCGTTAAGAAGATATGTGATAACTGCAAAATAGTAAGGCGCAAGGGAGTCGTGCGGGTTATTTGCCCGAATCCTAAACACAAACAAAGGCAAGGCTGCTGAGCCCCGAACTTTAGAAAAAAGGAATAAACAATGCCAAGACTTGTAGGGGTTGATATACCGAAAGAAAAAAAGATTTATGTGTCACTTGGTTATATTTATGGAATAGGGCAGTCCTTGGCGCTGAAGATCTTACAGCAAGCCGGAATCAGCCCTGATGTGAGAGCGAAGAACCTGACGGAGGACGAGGTCTCGCGGCTGGCTACGATTATTCAAAAGGAACACCGTACCGAGGGAATTTTACGGCGTGAAGTAGGCTCCAATATCAAAAGATTGATGGACATCCAGTCTTACCGGGGTATCCGTCATAAAAGGGGATTGCCGGTACACGGGCAGAGAACGCGCACCAACGCCAGAACCAGGAAGGGTCCTAAAAAGACCATAGGCGCGCAAAGGAAGAAGGAAACAGCTGCGCCAAAACCGGCCGCTGAGGCAAAGAAGGCATAAACAGGAGGTAGTATAAGCAAGTGGCCAAAGCAAAAAAATTTAAATCCAGAAAAAAGGTAGTACGAAATATTTTAGAGGGGGTCGCTCATATCTTGGCGACATTTAACAACACGATTGTGACCATTACCGACCGCTCCGGAAACGTAGTGGTCTGGTCGAGCTGTGGATCTTCAGGTTTTTCAGGATCGAAGAAATCCACGCCTTTTGCCGCCCAGGTGACCGCTGAAAGCGCCGCCAAAAAAGCGGTGGAACACGGCATGAAGACGGTCGAGGTTTATGTGAAGGGTCCCGGCTCAGGCCGGGAATCCGCCATCCGCGCGCTCCAAGCGGCCGGCCTTGGTATCAGTTCCATTCGGGATGTGACGCCGATACCCCATAACGGGTGCCGTCCTCCCAAGAGAAGGAGGGTTTAATCATGGCCCGTCTCACTTCTTCCGTATGCCGTTTATGCCGTCGTGAAAAGACGAAGCTTTTCTTAAAAGGAACCCGCTGCTACACGCCAAAATGTGCGGTCGAGAAGCGCGAGTACGCGCCCGGAATGCACGGACAGGGACGCTTTAATAAGCTGTCCGATTATGGCGTTCAGCTGCGAGAAAAGCAGAAAGTGAAGCGCATTTATGGCGTTCTTGAAAGACAATTCAAGTTTTACTTTGAGAAGGCGACTCATTCCAAAGGAGTCACCGGGGCGGTGCTGCTGGCGTCACTGGAGCGGCGGCTGGACAATGTTGTCTACCGGATGGGCGCTGTGACGTCGCGCTCGGAGGCCCGGCAGGCGGTTCGCCACGGCCACGTGATTGTTAATAAAAGGCAGGTGAATATTCCCTCATATCAAGTGAATGTGGGAGACACCATTTCGCTCAAGGCCACGGAAAAAATGGTCCAGCGGTTTAAGTCAGTTTTGGAAGAGTCAAAAGATCAGAAGCGCGTCGAATGGCTGGACTTTGATCCGGCTGAATTTAAGGCGACCGTCAAGAAGATGCCAGTGCGTTCAGATATTACGATGCCAATACAAGAACAGCTTATCGTCGAACTTTATTCGAAATAAGTTTACGGAGAGGAGAATCAAAAATGGGAATTGCCTTAAGGTCTTTTGAAATACCAAAGAAGCTGGAGTGCGATGAGGATTCGCTGACGAATGTATACGGCAAGTTTATTGCCGAACCGTTTGAAAGAGGCTATGGGGTTACCATCGGCAACTCTTTGAGACGGGTGCTGTTATCGTCTCTCGAGGGATCGGCCGTTACCTCCATCAAAATCGAGAACGCTTCCCATGAATTCGCGAGTCTTCCCGGTGTCGTCGAGGACGTCACGGAGATCGTTTTGAACATCAAAAACCTTGTGTTGCGTTCGCACACCCGGGCGGCTAAAACGCTCCGGATTGAGGCCGACGAAAAAGGGGCGATTACCGCCAAGGATATCATCACTGATGATACCGTGGAAATCATCAATCCCGATCTTCACATCGCTACACTGACAAAGAACGTCCCTTTCCGCATGGAACTAGAAGTCCAGAAGGGCCGTGGATACGTTCCCGCCGATAGAAATAAAAAAGAGGGTCAAGCAATCGGCGTCATTGCCATTGATTCGATTTTTACGCCTGTTAAAAAGGTCAATTTTCACGTGGAAGACACGCGTGTCGGCCAGATGACCGATTATGACAAGCTGATCATGGAGGTTTGGACCAACGGGAGTATTACTCCCAAGGACGCGGTGCTTTATGCCTCCAATATTCTTCAGAGGCATCTGGACGTGTTTGTGAACTTCGGGAAGCTTCCCGACGAGGACATGGCTGTGGAAGCCTCGGACGACAAGGACAGCGAGCTTTACAAGCGTCTGGGACAGCCCGTATCAGAATTGGAGCTTTCCGTTCGCAGCGCCAATTGCCTGCGTGAGGCCCATATCAAGACGATCGGCGAACTTGTCAAGAAAAGTGAAGCTGAGATGCTGAAGTACCGGAATTTCGGAAAGAAATCCTTGACCGAAATAACCAACATCTTAAAAGAGATGGGGCTGGGTTTCGGCACCGAAGTGGACGATGAGAAATTGAAGCAGTACACCGGAGAATCTGCATAATGAGGCACAATCGCCAGACTCACCGGCTCGGGAGAACTTTTAGCGAGAGGAAAGCGCTCTTGGACAGCCTCGTCGGGAGTCTTTTGACGTACCAGGAGATTAAGACTACGCTCGCGAAGGCCAAGGCCACCAAACGGGTGGCTGATCGCATCATCACTCTCGGCAAAGCCAATACGCTCCACGCCCGCCGCCTGGCTTTTTCGACTCTTCAGAATCACCAGCTGACTTCCAAGCTTTTTAAGGAAGTGGCGCCGCGCTTTAAAAATAGAAAGGGCGGTTATACACGCATCCTTCTATTGAATCGAAGGAAAGGCGACGGAGCCCAATTGGCGCTGTTGGAACTGACTGAAAAAGAGATCAAGGTTAAGGAAGTCAAAAAATCCAAGAAGCAGGAATCTAGAGAAGAGAAGGGCAAGTTGCTTAAGCCGGCCCACGAGCATGAGACTAAGGAAGGCCATTCTGATGTTCAGGGGGAGACGGAAAAAGGCTCTCATCAGCCCAAACATCCCGGCTCCAAGAAGGATAAGCCCCAGCCTGGCTTCTTCAAAAATCTAGGCAAATTCTTTAGGAATAAGGGATTTGGAAATAAAGGCGGATAAGGTTTAAAAAAAGTCGAAGAGCTTTAGATTGCCTCTTTTGTATTCAAAAGGGGCAATTTTTTTGTTATAATTGGAGCATAAATAATTTAATTATGAAAATCGCCGATCGCTTATCCAAAGTTTCACCTTCAGCCACTTTAAAGCTTACCGCAAAAGCTAAGGAAATGAAGAGCAAGGGGTTGCCCGTCATCAGTTTCGGAGCCGGGGAGCCTGATTTTGACACGCCCAAGCCGATCAAAGATGAGGCGGTTAAGTCGCTTGATTCCGGCTTCACGAAATACACGCCCACATCGGGCATTCCGGAGCTCCGGCAGGCCGTCTGCAAAAAATTCCAGGAAGACCAGGGCTTGACCTATTCCCCTGAAAATATCGTGATCTCTTGCGGCGCGAAGCATTCTTTATACAATTTAATCCAGGTCCTGTGCAATCCAGGAGACGAGGTCCTGATTCCCGCGCCCTACTGGGTGAGTTATCCTGAAATGGTTTACCTAGCGGACGGGGTTCCTGTTTTCATTCAAACGCTTCAGAACGAGGGTTTTCGTCTAACACCCGAGCGCCTAAAAGCCGCGATCACTCCCAAAAGCAAAATTTTGATTTTAAATAGTCCGTCAAATCCGACCGGGGGGATGCTTGAGGAAAAGGACCTCATCGCGTTGGCCAAAATTGTCGTTGAGAAAAACTTGATTTGTATCAGCGATGAAATTTACGAATATTATCTTTATAATGGTTTAAAGCACACCTCCATCGCCTCGCTTGGTGAGGAAATAAAGAAGCGCACGTTTGTCGTCAACGGTACCTCCAAAAGCTATTCGATGACGGGCCTTCGTATCGGTTACTTGGCCGGGGACGCTGAAGTCGTTAAGAAGATAGGTATTTTACAGGATCATTCGACGTCGAATCCCACCTCTATCAGCCAAAAAATGGCGTTGGCCGCTCTCAACATGCCAAAGAGCTACCGAGAGGAAGTGCGCCAGATCTTTGAGAAGAGAAGCCGCATGATGGTGGGCCTCCTGTCAAAGGTGAAAGGTTTTGAACCCTTTGTGCCGCAGGGCGCTTTTTATGTTTTCTGTGATATCGGGAAAACAGGTTTTTCTTCTGAAGTTTTATGCGAGCGCCTTTTGGAAGAGGTGAATATAGCCGTGATTCCTGGAAAGAGCTTCGGTTCTGACAAGCATGTTCGTTTTAGCTTCGCGACCAGCGAAAAAGATATTGAGGAAGGCATTCAGCGGGTCATTCAGTGGTCGGAAAGGAATGTGAAGTGACAAAGAAAAGAAAAGTGACGTTAATCCCGGGTGACGGCATAGGGCCCGAGGTTTCCTTCGCCGCCCAGCGTTGTATTGACGCGACAGGCGTCGCTATTGAGTGGGAGATGGCGTTTGCCGGCACTGAGGTTATGGAAAAGAAGGGCACGCCGCTTCCGGAAGAAGTTTTAGAATCGGTTCGTAAAAACAAGATCGCCATCAAAGGACCTATTACTACGCCGATTGGATCCGGTTTCCGGTCGGTGAACGTGGCGCTGCGAAAAGAGCTGGATTTGTACGCCTGCCTTAGGCCATGCAAATCGTACCCTGGAATTGACACCCATCATGACGCGATTGATTTAATTATCGTACGTGAAAACACCGAGGATTTGTACGCCGGGATTGAGTTTGACGCGAAGTCCAAGGAAGCGGACGCGCTTGTGGAGAAGATAAAGGAGATGGATCCCAAGGCGAAGTTCAACCCTCATCCAGCGATCAGCATCAAGCCCATATCTCAAAAAGCATCCGAAAGGATTGTACGGTTCGCGTTCGAGACGGCCATAAAGAACAAGCGTCGGAAGGTTACAGCCGTACACAAAGCAAATATTATGAAATGCACGGACGGACTTTTTTTGAAGGTGGCAAAAGAAGTGGCTAAGGAATACGAGGGAAAAATTTTATTTGAAGACCGAATCGTGGACAATATGTGCATGCAGCTAGTTCAGCGGCCCAGAGAGTATGACGTGGTGGTCTTGCCGAATTTGTACGGGGATATTATTTCTGATCTTTGCGCGGGTCTGATCGGCGGGTTGGGAGTCGCTCCGGGTGCTAACATTGGAGATGGGGTCGCTCTCTTTGAAGCGACGCATGGCAGCGCCCCGAAGTACAGGGGACTGAACAAGGCCAATCCCACCGCCATGATTCTGTCGGGCGTCATGATGTTGAGGTATATGGAAGAAACGAAGGCCGCTGATCGGTTGGAACACGCGGTGGCGAAGGTCTTGAGGGAAGGCCGCTCGGTGACGTATGATCTTAAGGCGGATCGGAATGACCCGAACGCGGTGGGCACAAGCCAGATGGCCGATGCGATCATAAAAGAGCTTAAATAAAAATTGTCCAGACCCTTACCGGATTTTAAGCAGACTAGGCTCGTTGAGCGACGGTTGCCGGATTGGTTGAGGAGAAGTGTCACGGTAGGGCACGAGGCGGCGCGGACAGACGCCTTATTGAAAGATCTGGGGCTTCACACGATTTGTGAGAGCGGCCGTTGTCCCAACCGCGATGAGTGCTATTCCCAGAAGACAGCGACGTTCATGATTATGGGAGATGTCTGCACGCGCAGCTGTGGGTTTTGCTCCGTCAGTACGGGCCGTCCCGAAGTTTTAGATTTGGATGAGCCAAGGCGGGTCGCGGAAGCGGCAAAAACATTAGGGCTCGACCATGTGGTGGTGACGTCCGTCAACCGCGATGATCTCGCGGACGAGGGCGTTACCCACTTTGTCAATGTGATAGGAGAGCTTAAGAAAATCTCCTCCGAGATCATTATCGAGATTTTGACGCCAGATTTCAGAAAGACCCAGAAAAATGCGGTGGCGCTTATTCTGGAGGCGGGTCCTGACATTTTTAATCACAACACGGAGACCGTTCCTCGTCTTTACAAGCGCGTCCGCCCACAGGGGGATTACGAAAGGTCGCTGCAACTCTTTAGAGAGATCCGGCAAGTTTCAGGGGACGTCCTGACTAAAAGTGGACTCATGTTAGGCCTGGGTGAAACCCAAGAAGAGGTTCTTGGCGTTCTGGAAGATTTGAGAAGTGTGGGTTGTGATATCCTGACGTTGGGACAGTACCTGCAGTCCAGCGCCATGGGTTTGCCGGTGGAGGAATATGTCCACCCTGAAGTTTTTTTGGATTACAAGGAAAGGGCGTTTGCCATGGGCTTTACCTGGGTGGAAAGCGCTCCTTTTGTGAGAAGTTCCTTTCATGCCAAGGAGTCCCTTGAGTCGCTCAAGGCCTCGTTGAACGCGCGGAAGGCAAGGATAATAGAGAGGAATTAGTTATGCAAGAAGCAAATCGTTTAAAAAGATTACCCTTATATTTATTCACGATTATCGATGAGTTGAAGAGAAGAGCCCGAGAGAAGGGGATTGACGTCATCGATTTTGGAATGGGCAGCCCAGATCAGCCCTCCCCTCCGCACGTGGTTGAAAAATTATGCGAGGCCGCTAGGATTACGGAAAACCACCGCTATTCGAGGCCGGATGGAGACGTCGAGAAAAGGCTGCGGCGCGCGATCGCTCGTTGGTACAAAGGGCGATTCAACATCGATCTGGATCCGGACACAGAGGTTCTGCCTCTCATCGGCTCTAAAGAAGGCATCGCCCATCTGTGTTTGGCCTACCTGAATAATGATGATATCGCGATTGTGCCAAGTCCCGCCTACCCTGCTCATTTTAACGGGGTCATTGTCGCGGGGGGTATTCTTTATAACATTCCCATCGTCCAGGAAAAAGGGTTTATCCCGGATCTCAATTCCATCCCCATAGAAATTATTCGGATGGCAAAGCTCATGTTTATCAGCTATCCTCACAATCCGACGGGCGCGGTCTGCGACATCAAGTTTTATGAAGACGTTGTCAAATGGGCTCAAGGTAAAAATATGATTATTGCCTCTGATCTGACCTATTCGGATATTGTCTACGACGGTTACAAGGCGCCTAGTTTCCTGCAGGTAAAGGGATCTAGGGACATTGGCATCGAATTTCACACGTTGTCCAAATCCTATAACATGACGGGGTGGAGAATCGGGTTTGCGGTCGGAAACGCGAACATCCTGAAAACCTTGGGAAAGACAAAGAGCTATTTAGATTTTGGCATTTTCCGGGCGGTGCAAGAGGCCGCCACAGCGGCGCTTGAGGGCCCGCAGGATATTGTCACGAACATGGTGAAGCTCTACAAGGAAAGACGGGACGTGTTGGTGGATGGTTTAAACGCGATCGGCTGGAAAACGGAGAGGCCCAAAGCGACCTTTTACGTTTGGACCCGCATTCCGAATAAATACTCCGCGTTAACGGCGCTTGAGTTTGCGACACTCATGGTTGATGAGATTGGAGTGGCGGTCGCGCCCGGAACCGGCTTCGGGGAGTATGGTGAAGGCTTTGTGAGATTCGCTCTGGTTGAGGATGTGGAGAGAATCAAGATCGCCCTTAAGAAAATCAAGCAGCTATTAGACGTTAAAGCTTAACCCTCCTTCTAAAGGCCTTTTTTCTGCTTATGCCAGAAAAGCGTGTACTTCTGATGTACATTCACGAGTACTCCGGCCATCATCAGGCGGCACTGGCGCTCGCCAAAGCCTTCCGCGCTGTCAATCCCAAGGTTGAATGCAAGTTGGTCGATGAACTTCGTTATGCCCATCCGTTCCTGGAACGCCTGATTCAAAGGACCTACCTCGAGATAGTCCGGAAGAGGCCCGAGGTTTGGGAGTATCTTTATGACAATCCCTGGGTGTTGAAAAATACGCAGGCGCTGAGGAGTGCCATTCATAAATCCCACTCAAAAAAATTCACAACTCTTTTGCGTGACTTTAGGCCTGACGCCATTGTTTGCACACAGGCGTTTCCGTGCGGCATTGTGTCCGATTACAAAGCCACTTATGCTTACCCTGTACCGCTCTATGGCGTCCTAACCGATTTTTTTCCACATTCGTATTGGGTCCTCGATCACGTGAACCGGTATTTCGTGCCAAGCCAGGAGGCGAAAGAGAAGCTCCATGAAAACGGTGTATTTGAAAATAGAATCTCCGTCGCGGGCATCCCGATCGATCCCTCCTTTGATGGTAAAAATAATTTTAAAGTCCGGGCAAAAACGCCAATGGTGTTGATCATGGGAGGCAGCCAGGGAATGGGACCCATTGAGAAGATTGTTATGTCGCTGGATAAGCTAACGGAGAATTTCGAAATGGTGGTGCTGACGGGAAGGAACCTCAGTTTGCAGCGCAAGCTCAATGGGCGCAAAGCGGCCTTCAAAAAGAAGGTGCGGGTGCTTCCTTACGTTGAGGATACGTCGGAGCTCATGCATAACGCGTCTCTTTTAGTTTCAAAGCCGGGCGGGCTCACCATCGCTCAGGCGCTGGCGTGCCGCCTTCCCATTATTTTTATCGATCCCATTCCCGGGCAGGAAGCAAAAAACGCGTCCATTTTACTTAAGCACCGCGCGGCGGTTGAGGCGCGCTCTGAAGGCGAGGTTAGCTTGTTTGTCGGCCAGCTTCTCAGAGCGCCGGCAAAAATAGAGGCCATGAAGCGGAGCATGAGGACGCTGGCCTATCCAGACGCGGCGATTCAGATCGCCAGAAATATTTTAACGGGGAACCCACTCTCTTGAGAGGCAACTATTTTCACTACGCTTTGGGGGAGCGGCTGGCGGCCGTCCTGCCGAAGAAGGTATTACTGAGTTTCGCCCAGGGGCTCGCGAAGGTTTACGCCAGCGCTTTTTCCCCAGACCTTGGGGCGCTTACGGAGAATATGAGGCAGGCGCTTCCACCCTCCGCCACCGAACGCGAGATCAAGGCATCCTCGAGGCAGGTCATTCATAACTTTGCCTCGTACCTTGTTGATTTTTTTTATACCCACGAGCTCTCGGATACTTTCATAAAAAAAAACGTGGAAATCCGCGGATTGGAAAAACTGGATGCCGCGCTTCAAAAGAAAAATGGCGCCATCATTGCCTCGGCCCATATAGGGAACTGGGAGATGGGCGGAATGACAATCGCTAAAATGGGATACCCAGTTAACGGGATCGCGCTTAAGCATAAAGTACCCGAAATAGACAGCC
>CAZDBQ010000055.1:0-7540 GCA_964503765.1 uncultured Planctomycetia bacterium
GCTGCCGCCCGAATGGTGAGGGAGAATTTAAGGAAGGTGAAGCAAATCTCATTTGTCAGGTCATTTCACAGCCTCAAGGAAGCTTATCGCGCTATTGGATGTTTTAAGGGTCATCTTCAGGCTGTCGCGCTTGAAACAGGCCCGACGCGCCGCAAATCGATCGCGGAGGAGCTCTCTCGCCTAGGCGCTAACCGCATCTGCCGCGCCGGCCAAATGCAGTTCCCGCCTCTCACCTGGCACCACGATGGTCATCCTAATCTTGCCTCGTGGGTGACGTGGACGGATCTGGAATTTTAGTATAAAATACTCAGATGAAAAAATTCATCTGCATCCATGGCCATTTCTACCAGCCGCCTCGTGAGAATCCCTGGACGGGGGAAGTCGACGAGGAGGAATCGGCCGCGCCTTTCCACGATTGGAATGAGCGCATCGCCAAGGAGTGCTACGAGGCAAATACTCAGGCACCCATCCTTAATCCCAAAGGGCAGGTGATTACCCGTGTTAATAACTTTTCAAAGATCAGTTTTGATATCGGCCCCACGCTTCTCTCCTGGCTTCGGCGCAAAACCCCCGAGACCTACAACGCCATTATCGACGCGGACCGTCAAAGCGTTTTAAAAAGAGGCGGCCACGGAAACGCGATGGCCCAAGTTTACAATCACCTCATCATGCCTTTGGCGAGCCGTCGCGACAAGATCACGCAGGTGGTTTGGGGGATACGAGACTTTGAGTTTCATTACAAAAGAAAGCCCGAGGGGATGTGGCTTTCCGAGACAGCGGTGGACCGTGAAACATTAAAAATTCTGTCCGATAACGGGATTTTATTCACGGTGTTGGCTCCTCATCAGGCCAAGCGCGTTCGTCACATTGGTTTTGGATCCCATTGGGAGTATGTCCGTAACGAATCAGTTAATCCCCGCCATCCCTACCGGGTTATCCTGGATCAGGGAAGGCAGTTTCACATCTTTTTTTACGATGCCCCCGTTTCCCAGGCGATCGCGTTTCAGGGGCTTCTTTATAACGGGGACCATTTGAACCAAAAACTGCTCAGCGCGTTTGGCCATCGCGGAGACAGGGAACAGCTTGTTTCGACGGCGACGGACGGAGAAAGTTTCGGGCATCACCACAAGTTTGGGGAAATGGCCGTCGCGTACGGAATTAAAAAACTTGAGGACCAGGCGTTGGGACGCATCACCAATTACGCTGAGTTTCTTGACCGGTTTGGGTCTCACTGGGAAGCGGATATTCATGAAAACAGCTCCTGGAGCTGTTCGCACGGGGTGGAGCGGTGGCGTTCGGATTGCGGCTGCCGCATTAACCACGAGGGCGGATGGAATCAAAAATGGCGACTTGTCTTAAGAGACGCGTTTGATTTTTTGAAAGAAATCGTTGATGAGGTGTATCAAGCCGAGACAAGCGCATTTTTAAAAGATCCCTGGCAGGCGCGGAATGATTACATCGCGGTCATGCTGGAGTGTTCAGAAGCTTCGAAGAAAAATTTTATAACCAGAAATGCCAAGAGAAATGTGTCGGCCCATGAAGCGCAAAAAATGTGGAATCTTCTGGAAGCGGAGAAGTTCAGCCTTTTCATGTACACGAGCTGCGGCTGGTTTTTTGACGATATTTCAGGGATTGAACCTGTGCAGGTGATGAAATTCGCGCTTCGCGCGCTGGAACTCACCCAGCCCTATTATAAAAGGGATATCGAGAGCCCATTATTAAAGATACTGAGCCAGGCAAAGAGCAATCTCCCCAAGTACGGCACCGGTGCGGATGTTTTTAATAATTTGGCAAAAGCTGCGCGGGATGCAAAGCCGGCCTTAATGGAAAAAAACTGATATGGGTTTTAAATGCGGCATTGTCGGGCTACCGAACGTGGGGAAATCCACTATCTTCAACGCGCTGACACGGGGCTCAGCACTCGCGGCCAATTATCCTTTCGCGACGATTGATCCCAACGTCGGCATTGTCGCCGTCCCTGACAAGCGGCTCCAGATTTTGACCGAAATTGTACCCACGGCAAAAATAATCCCCACGTCCATTGAGATTGTAGACATCGCAGGTATCGTGAAAGGCGCAAGCCAAGGCGAAGGGCTTGGAAACCAGTTCCTGAGCCATATAGCGGAGGCCGACGCGATCATTGAGGTGGTCCGCTGCTTTGAGGGGACCGACATTATTCACGTGACCGGCAGTATCGATCCGCTGCGCGATATTGAGATTATCAAGACGGAATTGATTTTGAAAGATCTTGAAATTTTATCCAAGCACAAAGCCCGTTTTGAGAAAGGCGCCAAGGCGGGGGACAAAAAAGCGCAGCAAGTCCTGGCGCTAATAGGCCGCTACGAGGAAGGGATGAACCAGGGGAAGCCGGCGAGGCAGATTCATTTTACCCACGAAGAACGCCTGCAGTTGAAGGACGTGCACCTTTTGACGGATAAGCCGGTTCTCTACGCGGCGAATGTGGCGGAGGAAGAATTGGGCAAGCCGGATACGGCACACGTGGCGGCCGTAAGAAAAAAAACAAAGGAAGACGGCGCGGCGATGATCGTCATTAGCGGAAAAGTTGAGGAGGACATCTCAAAACTTGAGGCCGGAGAGCGGGAAGAGTTCTTGAAGGCGATGAATTTGGAAGAGTCCGGCCTAGACAGGTTAGCCCGTGAAGGGCATAAGCTTTTGAGCCTCATTACCTTTTTTACGGTCGGTGAAACCGAGAACCGCGCCTGGACTGTCGAAAAAGACTCACGCGCGCCGCAGGCGGCGGGCAAGATCCACTCCGATTTTGAAAAGGGGTTCATCCGCGCCGAGGTGGTCGCGTACGATGATTTCCTTCTCTACCGGGGTGAGCAAGGCGCTAAGGAAAAAGGGAAGTTCCGCCTCGAAGGCAAAGAGTATGTCGTCCAAGACGGCGACATCATGCATTTTCGTTTTAGTGTTTAATGTTACAGATGAAAAATCACCCTCAAGAGCCTCATAGATCTTCCCGCCCGATGCATCGCCACGCAGGACCACCGGCCAATAGCGCCGAGGGTCGTTTTTTCGCCGGTACGGTGATTGATCCCACTCCACGTATTCGCCTGGAAGAGGGCTGCAAAGAATTCACGATGCGGGCGATGGATTTGATCTGTCCGATTGGCATGGGGCAGCGCGGGTTAATCGTGGCTCCACCCGGTGCCGGCAAAACAACTTACCTCAAACACATCTGCCAGGCGGTGGCCAAGGGCGTTCCGGCCATCAAGCTCTACTGCCTACTTATTGATGAAAGGCCCGAAGAGGTGACGGATTTCCGGCGAAGCGTGGAAGCCGAAGTGCGCTGGTCTTCTTCGGATGAAAGCTACGACCACCATGTCCGCACGGCGGATGAGCTGATGCGGCAGGCGATGCGCGAAGCGGGAGACGGCGCGAATGTGATGATTGTGCTGGATTCTCTGACGCGCCTTTCCCGCGTGCACAACGCCGAACAGCGCTCAAGCGGGCGCACGCTTTCAGGCGGCGTTGACGCGCGAGCGCTTGAGGTGCCACGGAGGATCTTTGGGGCCGCGCGTAAAATTGAAAACGGCGGGTCCCTTTCCATTCTCGCCACGATCCTTGTGGACACGGGAAGCCGCATGGACCAGGTGATTTTTGAGGAGTTCAAGGGCACCGGCAACATGGAAATTGTTCTATCGAGAGAAATCGCCGGCCACCGAATTTACCCGGCGATTGATATCGCCAAAAGCGGCACGCGCAAAGAGGAGCTGCTTGTGGGGCCTGAGGAGCTGGTAAAGATACAGAAGATGCGGCGCGCGTTGGCCGGGCTCAACACGGTGCAGGCGGCCAAGACGCTTGTCGAGCAGTTGGAGAAATACCCTACCAATAAGGAACTACTCGCCGCCCTCTGAGGCGCAGGCTAAAACTTAAAAGAGAGTCCCGTCACCGCGACCCAGCGGTTGTAGGTGTAAAGGTAGTAATCCTCGAAGTCCTGATTGGAATTGGCGATCGTGTAATTTAAAACAGCGACCCATGCGATTTGTTTTGTAATGGGAACGCTTGTTCGCAGCGCGAAAGTGTGGTTAAAATCTTCTTCATTCGCGCTCTGGTAGCGCCCTGCGGCATCCTGCACTTTCCTTCCGGGGTAATAAAGAATGTTCAAATTGTACCCTAAAGAAGCATAAAGATTTTTGCCTTCGGCTAAAGCCTTGCGGTAAACGATAGACGGCTTCACCGTGTACGAAAAATATTCATAATAATCACTGATAAAATCATCGTCCACCGGGCTTAAAGTGTTGTGCGTGTCGTAAAAATCGAGATTGCTGAAATTGGCGATAAACTGCCCGTCCAGGCGGAATGAGAACTCCGACGAAAGGGAATGGGAAAGGGAGCCGTTCACGTACTGCGCGAAATCCTGGCGATCGTCCCCGGTACGGATGCCATTCGAATCAATGGTCTGCTTGTCGGTGTAGTCTTTGTAAAGGCTGATCGTCTCCAAGCCCCATGTCCAGCCGTTTCTTAGACGGGAATCAAAACTTAAATTGCCTTTGGTGCCGTAAAAATCCTTTTCGTTCACCTCCGCGCCGCCGTTCGGGTCAAAGAGAAAGAGGAGAGACTGGTAGTTGGGATACTCGCGTTTAAAAAATTGAACTCCGAGCCTCGCCTCGTCTTCTCTTTCTTTCGAGGAAAACGTGATCCACGAGGACTCGAGCCCGCCGCCGATATTGCGATAATCATAGAGGCCGTCCCCAAAGCTTTCGTCCTGGGTTTCTTTGACAAAAACCCAGTCCGCGAAAAAGTGGGGCCGGAGCGACCAAGTGTCCGTTAGGCGGTATTTGAAGGCCGTGGTGACGGCATGGCTTTGGGTTTCGTCCGCTTCGCGCCCGCCCTCTTCTTGCGTGATTACTTGGGACGTGCGGTCGTAGGAGCCATTGTAAACGTTGATCCAATGGAGACGTTCCGCGAGCTTGAGGGTGGGGGAGACCAGCCAGTTGCTGATAACGCTCCCCAGCCCGTCTTTACCCTCGATCTGAGAGTAGCCGCCTAAAAGCTCGCCTTCAAGGAACCAAAGAACTGAATCTTTCCCAAAGGCACGCGCGTTGGATGGCAGCGTAAGGCACGAAGCCGCGAAAATCACGATAAAAAGAATGAGGGCGCTGGGTTTACGGTGTTTTTTCATCATTAAACTCACGCGTCATTATAGTTACCCGCGGAGAGGATGTAAATTAAGTTTTTTGACAGTCGTAAGGGCATGAGATAGAATAGCCTCATGTTTATTGGCACCCTAACCCCTTTTAAATCAAAAACTTATAAAGCGCTTTTTCTTGTAGCGGCTTTATTTTTGATTTCCAGCACAAGCTCTTTTGCCGGCCCTCGTACTTTAAAAACAGTGATGAGTCCTCAAGCGACGTCTTTGGCCGCAAATTCTTCGGCTCTCACGGAGCTGTCCGAAGCGCAAAAGATTTCATTGGTCAATCTTGAAGGGGTGGTTCTCGTGAAAAAGGCGGCGAGCGCCACTTTTCAGCCCGCCAGCGCTGATATGGCCTTGGAGGCAGGAGACAGTATCAATGCGGATAAAGGTTCCTGCGAAATTTTGTTCGACGACAATACACGGGTCACCGTCTCTGCTGGGACCCAGATTGCTATCTCGGAAGCCCTGATAAGCATCGCCAAAAATACGCGCTCTACACTTTTAAAAATGGATCTCGGCAGGCTCAAAGCCAAGATCACGAAAGTCACGCCCGGTTCCCGTTTTGAAATCTTGACGCCTTCGGCGGTCGCCTCCGTTCGCGGCACAACGCTTTATCTCAATAGCCTGAATATCAACGGTCAAAATATTACGGATCTTTACGTGGACGAAAGCGACAGCGGCGTTCTTTTCACCAATACGGAGAGTGGAGACTCGACATTTGTCCCCAAGTTTTCTGAATCTACGTCGTCGGAAGACGGTGAGCTTGAAGAAGCGCACGAAGCGACCGAAGAGGAAAAGAGCGCGTATACCGAAGCCTTTGGCGATTCCGATGCGAGCGGTGAAACCTCCAGTGATGAAACTGCAACCGAAGAAGCGGCCGATGTATTGGACGAAAGCGTTGAACAGGACACCTTGCTCGACCTCCTTGCAGACCAGACGCAGGACGCTTCGTTGGACAAGCTTTCCGAGCAGAATGTCTCGGGGGGCGCCGTGCTTGACGCCGTCCAGGATGCGGCCGAAGAGCAGGGGGTAGACACCGCGGCTGAGTTGGAGAGGCTTCTTATCAGCAAGGAAATTGCCCGCCTTCGTAATGACATTGATTTTCAGCATGCCGACGCAAATCTCGCGCAGATCGCGGACGCCCAGACAGGCAAGACTTTTACCGATGTTCACGGCAATCGCGTAAGGGTGGATCAATACGTTTTCCATGATGCCGGCAGCGACACGGCGCGGTTTTTGTCGCTCACACTCCGGACCGGTGACTACCAAAACGGCGTGTCGTCTGTGCAATTCGGCGCGCAGTTCAACAATGTGATCAATGTGCCTTTGAAAGATCTCCCGTGGAATGAGTATTTGAACGTCGTCACGAACGGTGAGCTTCAGGGCGACAATATCGCCGGGTACAACCAATTTATTGTCCATGAAAGCTATAATCCAAACGCCACGCAAGGACCGGCACTTTTCCCGCAGTCCTTCTTCCTCGAATTAACCAATCCCGACGCCGGTCGAGGCGGGAGAGATCTGATACGCTTCGAGGAGAGTTACTCAGACCCCTTTAAACTTCTGAACTCGCCGCAGGGAAATTTCTGGATTCAGCGTCGTGAAGCTGATTCGACGCTCATTCGGCAGTTCGGCGGGGACACGGTCCTTTCGCAATATGTTGGTATCAACGACACACATTCTTTATGGATTAATGGCAAGCTCATCACTCTGCCTCCCTCCAACGGGAATGACAATGGAGACGGAACACAAACAGTGAGTTTCGCCTCCTCTTTTGATCCGTCGAAGTTAACGCCCGTAAACGCCCTCAACTACTACCGCAACTTACCGGTCAATAACGACGGAGACCCTACCAACGACGAGCACCCGGCCTATTTTGACGATGAGTACGTTAGTACATCTTTGATAGGCGTTTTCATCCCCATCAATGATTCTGGCCAAATCGTTGACGCTCCTGGTTTTGGCCTGCGCGGATTAAGGGATGTTCTAAGCCCGAACCCGCTAGTAAACGGCGGCAATTATAACCTTGAGATGATCTTTTTCTACGGCACCAATAACGCATCCACCGGCTTATTCGAGGAGGAGTTCAGAATCGACGCACTCATCACTCCTGAGCTTTTCAGTGATTTGGGGTCCCTCAACAAATCCTTAAAATTCCCAGCGACCCTCTCCCCGGACAACGACGATAATCCGGCTCCCTAATTAGCCCCAAGATTTTTCAAATGTGTTGAAGTTTTTCGCCAATTCGATAGAATAGTCGAATCATTTTGAACCGAATCTAACATCAAAACATTCACTAAAGGAGTTTCTCGTGGTTACTATTTCTGAAGGAAAACTAAAAAGTTTAGAAGCCGTATCCAATAAAGAGGGTGTGATTACCGC
>CAZDBQ010000056.1:0-16114 GCA_964503765.1 uncultured Planctomycetia bacterium
ATCGAGAGAGATGAGGAAATCGGCTATGAAGTGGATCTCCAGGTGACCTATGACTACACTGAAGATGTGTCGTTTAGCACTTTAGTGGCATGGTTCGTTCCCGGCGATTACTATGATGGCGCCACTGATCCGGATCTGGATCCGACCGACGATGATGATTCTGAAGATCTGTTGTCTGCTGACACAGCCTTCACAGTCGTTAGCTCAGTCAAGGTGACGTTCTAAGAATAGCTATAAGCTGTAAGCTATAAGAAATAAGAAACCCCTTGGAGGATAAAACCTCCAAGGGGTTTTTCGTTTGTGTTGTCCTATTTGACAGAGTATACGTTATAGTGTACACTTCATTCATAGAGGAGGATGAATCCATGGTTAGCACTATCAGTCTGAAGGACCTGCGCCCTGAACTGCCAAAGGTGGTCGAACATATCGATGACCGGCTTGACCGGTATGTGGTGACAAAGCGCGGAAAGCCGGTTGTAGTGATGTTGAGCGTTGACGATTACGAATCCTTAATGGAGACCCTCGATATCCTTGCCGACCCGAAGGCCATGGCTGGACTCCGCCAGGGACAGGCAGATATCCAGAAGGGCAGGACCCGCTCGTGGCAGGAGATCAAGCGCTCCCTTGAAAAGCTATAAATTAGAACTTTCAAGCCACGCTTGCGGTTTGTTAGACAAGATGTCTAGGAGAGAGCCTTTGTTCTACAAACGGGTAGCCAAAGCACTGGACGAGCTTGAGCACGATCCCTTTCAGGGAAAGGCGCTTAAAGGGGAGCTCAAAGGACTTTATTCCTACCGGGTTGGGAGCTATCGGGTCGTTTACCGAATCTATCGCGATAAATTAATCATTATCGTCATTGATATCGGACACCGCCGTGATATCTACCGCTAAACCTTAGTCTCTTCTTTTTCCTGCGATGAATTCCTGGATGAGCTTCTTGGCTTGGGAGTCTGAGTGCTGCTTGGGGGGGTGCTTCATGAGGTACGCGGAAACCGAGTAGAGAGGCCCTTTAATCTTTCTTTCCCGAGCGATCTTAAGGCAGCGGATCGCGTCCACCGCGACACCCGCGCTATTGGGGGAGTCCTCAACGGAAAGCCTGACTTCCATGTGAAGCGGCACGTTGGCAAAGCCGCGTCCTTCAATCCTTATAAAAGCCACTTTATTGTCGTTCTGCCAGGGCACGTAGTCGCTGGGGCCAATGTGGATATTCTCCGACGTTAACCGTTCGGCTAGCTGGGACTGAACGGACTCGGTTTTTGAAATCTTTTTAAACTTTAAGCGCGTGCGGTTAAGCATATTGAGAAAATCCGTGTTTCCGCCGGTGTTGAGCTGGTAAGTCCTGTCAATCTTAGCCCCTCTATCCTCAAAAAGCTTCGCGAGCGTGCGGTGAACAATGGTTGCGCCCACCTGTGATTTGATATCATCGCCGACAAGGGGGATACCCCGGTCCGCGAAACGCTTGGCCCAAACGGGATTGGAAGCTATGAAAACGGGGATGCAGTTCACAAAACTCACACCTGCCTCAAGACAGCACTCCGCGTAAAACTCAGTGGCCTTCGCCGATCCGACGGGAAGATAGCTGATGCAGACCTCAGCGCCTGATTTTTTAAGCGCTTTCACCACATCCACGGGCTTTTCCTTGCTAGGGAGGAAGGTCCTGCTGTCTGGGTACTCCTCCATATGCTCAGCCACGCCATCAAAGAGGTGGCCCATCTGCACAATGGCATTGGGCGTAGGGAGGTGATTGGTAATAAGTTGGGTGCAGTTTGGGGGCTGAAAAATGGCTTTTTTAACGGGGAGGCCGACTTTACGCCTATCAATATCAAACGCGCAGACGACTTCAATATCCTGCGGGCGGTACCCGCCGATTTCGTAATTCATCAGCCCGAGCGCGTCCTGCTTGGCGCCGTTACCGCTGACGCTGTTACGGCGGTAGAATTCGATGCCCTGAATCAAAGAGCTGGCGCAATTGCCGACGCCGATAATCGCGAGCTTAATTTTTTTCATAGAAAGTCAGTATAATGAACTACCCTCGGTATTGTCAAGATTCTTTCTTTGCAAAGAATAGGTTATTTGATACAATGACGCATCTTTAACCATCACCAGCAATTAGAAAAAAGGTAATTTTAAAAGTGGCTCCTCCGGAAAAAAACAAAAAGACCAATCCTAAGAAATCAGCCAAAGAATGGTTCCCCGGGTCTATATTCTTGTGGATATTTTTATTCTTGAGTATTTTCTATTTCGCGCGCCTGGGCTCGATGCCGCTTGAGGTAAAGAGCAAACAGCTGACCTACGGCGAGTTTTACTCTTTCCTCGAGGCTAACCCAAGGACTCCCATGCTCAAATCCGGTGTCCGTCTGGGGAGTGAAGTCCAGGGAGAGTTTTTATCAGGCGAAAAATACACGGTTCTCCTTCCGCCGCAGGACCCGGATATCGAGAGGCTTCTGAGGCAGAATCTGTCTAGTTATGATATTCGGCCCGAAAAAACATTCTGGACGCAGCTCCTTTACGCGGTGATCGGACCGCTTCTTTTCGTCGGCCTTTTTTGGTTTTTGCTTTATCGCGGCGGGGGTGCTGCGGGCGGTGGAAAGCTCATGTCGTTCGGAAAGTCCAAAGCGCGGCTGACTACGAATCAAAAGATCACGTTTCAGGATGTGGCGGGCGTTGAAGAGGCGAAGGAAGAATTGCAGGAAATCATAGAGTTCCTAAAGGAGCCTAAGAAATTTCAAAGACTTGGCGGCAAAATACCGAAGGGAGTGTTGCTCATGGGCCCTCCCGGCACAGGGAAAACGCTTTTAGCCAAGGCAGTGAGCGGCGAGGCGGACGTACCCTTTTTCTCAATCTCGGGGTCTGATTTTGTGGAGATGTTTGTGGGAGTGGGAGCCTCGAGGGTCAGGGATCTTTTTGAGCAAGCGAAGAAAAGCGCTAAAACGACGGGGCGCGGCTGTATTATTTTCATCGACGAAATTGACGCTGTTGGAAGGCAGCGTTTCGCGGGGATTGGCGGAGGCCATGATGAGCGGGAGCAGACACTCAACGCGCTCTTAGTCGAAATGGACGGGTTTAATACCACGGAGGCGGTGATTCTCGTGGCGGCGACCAACCGTCCCGATGTTTTGGACCCAGCACTCTTGAGACCCGGGCGTTTTGACAGACAGATCATGATTGACCGCCCGGACTTGAACGGTCGAGAGGCGATCTTAAAAGTTCATACTAAAAATATTAAGCTTGCCGCGAGCGTTGACCTAAAATCAATCGCGCGTCAGACTCCCGGTTTTTCCGGAGCGGATCTGGCCAACTTGGCCAATGAGGCCGCGCTTCTAGCCGCGCGCTATAATAAGGAAGACGTGAGCTTGGTCGAGCTTCAGGCTTCGATTGAGCGTGTAATGGCGGGGCCTGAGAGAAAAAGCCGACTTATTTCCGAGAAAGAGAAAAATATTGTCGCCTATCATGAATCCGGCCACACGCTTTTGGCGCTCCTCATTCCGGGCTCGGAGCCGCTCCATAAAGTCTCCATTATTCCCCGTGGTACTGCTGCGCTTGGTTATACGATGCGCGTGCCGATGGAAGACAGGTATCTAACTTCGAAGACGGATCTTTATGGAAGGATTGTCGGTATTTTAGGCGGACGCGCAGCGGAAGAATTGACGTTCGGTGAAATCACGACGGGCGCCCATGACGACTTATCACGTGGGACTCAGCTTGCACGTCACATGGTTTGTGAGCTCGGTATGAGCGATCGGCTCGGCAATGTGACGTTCGGGCATATGGACCACCAGGTATTTCTCGGGCGCGATATCGGTGAAGAAAGAAATTATAGCGAGGACACCGCCCGGGTCATTGATGCGGAGATAAAAAGGATTATCGACGAGTGCTATGCCCGCGCCAAGAACGAGCTCACCAATCACGCGGACAAGCTTAAGGCGCTTGCCACTACCCTTTTGGAAAAAGAGGTTTTGGATGCGGACGAAGTCAGAAAGATTGTCGGGATTCCCACGCCCGTCGTTTGATTTTTATCTGGGCGAGTCGAAGCTCTGCCTAGGGCATGAAACAAAGATTATGGGGGTCCTCAATGTGACCCCCGATTCTTTTTCCGATGGTGGACTTTTCCGGGATCCGGACCTGGCAGTACGGCAAGCGCTTAAGATGGAGCGGGAGGGCGCTCACCTCATCGATGTGGGAGGCGAGTCCTCAAGACCCGGTTCCAGGCCCGTTTCAGCAAAAGAAGAAATTAGGCGGATCAAACCCGTGTTGAAGCGTCTTTCCAAAAAAATCAAAATCCCCATTTCGGTGGATACCTATAAATACGAAGTAGCGCACGCGGCGCTGGATGAGGGCGCCCGGGTGGTGAACGATATCTACGCGCTCCGCGGCGATAAGCGTCTTGCCAAACTAATTGCCCGCTACAAGGCGGGGGTGGTTCTGATGCACATGCAGGGAGATCCCGCAACGATGCAGAGCGCCCCTCGTTACCGCGATCTCATAAAAGAAATTACCCACGTTCTGAAACGGGCCATCAACTCGGCTTTGGAGGCAGGCATCGACCGTTCGAGCATCGCCATTGACCCCGGCTTTGGATTTGGGAAGACGGCCGAGCAGAATTTGGAGATTTTAAGCCGCTTGGAAGATTTTTCTCAGTTAAAATACCCGCTCTTGGTAGGCCTTTCGAGAAAGTCTTTTATCGGCAATCTCCTGGGAGCACCGGTGGACGGACGCATTTACGGATCACTCGGGGCGGCGGCCGTCGCGATTCATCACGGAGCGCATATTTTAAGGGTTCATGACGTGCTCGCGCACAAGCAGCTGGCTACGCTGGTGGACAGGACCTTATGGAATTAATTCAACAGCTCCCCGTTCTTTGGAAACCCATTCTTGAAATAGCGGTCTTCTGGTTCGCGTATTATCTTCTACTCGTGTACATCAAGGACAGCGGAATGGTCCAGGCTCTAAAAGGGCTGGTATTCTTGGCTGTGCTTTTTTTTGTCGCCCAATTTTTTGAATTTAAAACCATCCGCTGGGTTCTTTCACACCTATTTCAAATTTCCATCATCGGTTTTTTGATTATTTTCCAGCCGGAGCTTCGGAGGGGATTGACGCGCATCGGCCAGAGCCCTCTTTTCAAACTATTTCTCAAGGAAGAGCGGCTCGTGGATGAAATCATAAAGGCCGTGATGACGATGTCAAAAAATAAAATAGGCGCCCTGATCGCGATAGAAAGAGAAGTCGGCCTTAAATCTTATATGGAAAGCGGGATCGCATTGGACGGCGTTTTGACATCGGAGCTGCTTCTGACTTCCTTCATGCCGAACACGCCTTTTCATGATGGAGCGGCGATTATTCAAGGCGGGCGGGTCATGGCGGTGGGTTGCCTTTTCCCGCTCTCGCAAAGCCAGAAACTTTCAAAGACACTGGGCACACGGCACCGGGCGGGGCTGGGTTTGAGTGAGGAGACGGACGCGCTGGTGATCGTCGTCTCGGAAGAGACAGGCGTTATTAGCCTGATGAGCCAAGGCAAAATTACTCGCGACATGACTGAAGAAGGACTCAAGCATCACTTAATCGAACTTTATCAGCCGCAAAAAACAAACCAGAAAACGAAGCGGTCTGGCACCCGGGGGAACGGAACATGAACCTGCTAAAAGGATCATGGGTTCTGAAACTGGCCGCGCTCGTTTTTGCCGTGCTTACGTATTTTTATATTCACCATGAGCTTAAGAGCCAGGAGCAGAAAATTTCAGACCCTTCCTACAAATTAATTAAGCTAACGGCAAAAAATCTCCCTCTTAAAGTGAGACTCGCGTCTTCCCCGCCGGAAGGCCATCGGATCCTGATGGACCAGGTCACAAGCGTTCCGACACAGGTCATTGTGATAGGCCCTGAGGCCCTTTTGGAAGAAGCGGACACCGCCGAGACGGCCCTCGTCGACGTGAGCGAAAATACAAAGACTGTTACCAAGAGAATTCCCCTCGAAAGTGTGGCGGGTATCCATCTGGTCGGAGATCCTTACTCAGTCGAAGTGACAATCCCGATTGAGAAAATAGAAGAAAAAGAGCCGGAAAAATGAGATTGGGTGTCAACGTTGACCACGTGGCGACTCTGCGCCAGGCCCGCGGAGGAAAGAATCCCGATCCGGTGGAGGCAGCTAGGCTTTGTGAGCAGGCAGGGGCGCATGCCATCGTGATGCATCTGCGGGAGGATAGGCGCCACGTGCAGGACGAGGACCTTTTTCGGGCAAAGCGTGTTCTTTCGATCAAGTTGAATCTTGAAATGTCTATCGCGCCCTCCGTTGTGAAAGTAGCCGCCCGTCTTTTGCCTCAACAGGTGACGCTCGTGCCGGAAAAAAGGATGGAACGAACGACGGAAGGCGGCCTTGATCTTTTCAGGAAAAGAAATCAGCTTAGGCGCGCGATTGAAGTTTTCAAGAAAAAAGGAATAACCGTAAGTCTCTTTATTGATCCTGATTTTAAACAGATTGAGGAAGCCAAAAGACTGGGCGTGGAGGCGGTGGAATTTCACACAGGTGATTACGCCAACCAAAAAAATGAAGCGGGAATTATCCGGGAATGGAAGCGTTTGGAGCGGGCGGTTCGGTCTGCCGGCGAGCGGGGGATTGTCGCGCACGCGGGGCATGGCCTTGACTGCCAAAACGTCCCTAGGATTACGAAAATAAAAGGAATCGAGGAATTAAACATCGGCTATTCTATTGTCACGCGGGCCTTGTGGGTGGGGTTGGATAAGGCCGTTAGAGAAATGCTGGAGTTAATTAAATGAAGAGCTCAAGCGCTATTGGCATCGACATTGTTGAAATCAAACGCCTCGAAAAAGTGAGCAAGCGCTGGGGCAAGCCTTTTCTTAAAAAAGTCTACACGGACCGTGAGCTGGCTTACGCGAAGTCCAAGCGCTATCCTTACCAGCACCTGGCCGCGCGGTTTGCCGCCAAAGAAGCGATTTTTAAGGCGCTGGGCGAGGTGGAGAGAAATTTTGTCGGCTGGAAAAATATTGAGATCTTGAACGATGGCTACGGAAAGCCGGTAGTTTACTGGCATGGACAGGCTGAGCGCACCCGAAAGAAACGGAGTTTGAAAGGGGCGGTTGTCAGCCTTTCCCATACTGAAAATTATGCTGTGGCAAGCGCGATGCTTGTTTTTAACCATAAGAAATGAGCTTTTTTCTCCCGCGAAAATTTCCCCTTCTACCCAGAAAAAAGAATACGGACAAAAGCGATTACGGCCATGTGTTGATCTTGGCGGGGTCCCGAGGCATGACGGGCGCCGCCATTCTGGCCAGCCGGGCGGCTTTGAGGTCAGGCAGCGGGCTAGTTACTTTGGGGACCCCGAAGAGCCTTGAGGGGCAGGTGGGGAAGTCTCTTGTAGAGGTGATGAAGCTCGGCCTTCCTGAGACGCGGCAGGCGACGCTTGGGCTACCTGCTTATGGGGAAATCGTAAAGTTCATAGCTAAAAGAAAAATAAATTCTCTCGCCATCGGCCCCGGGCTTTCCTTAAACCGCCAGACGATGAGTCTTGTGAGGCGGTTGGTTCAAAAGGTGACAGTGCCGGTGGTGCTCGACGCGGATGGGTTAAATAGCTTCAGAGGAAGGGCGGGGATTCTCGCCAAGCACGCTGCCTCTGACCTGGTGTTGACCCCTCACAAGAAGGAATTTGAGAGGCTTTTTTCAAAAAAATTGCCTGAGAGGAAACCCGCTCGAATCGCGCTTGCCAAAAGACTTTCGAAGTTTTATGATGTGGTGCTCGTTCTAAAGGGCCACGAGACGCTCGTCGTGCGCGGCGACAAAGTTTACGCCAACCAAACGGGTAATCCCGGGCTCGCGAAGGGCGGAACGGGCGATGTCCTTACGGGCATGATTGCCTCTTTTATCGCGCAGGGGCTGGACAGTTTTCAGGCCGCCGTCTGGGCTGTTTACTTTCATGGCCGAGCGGGCGATGTCGCGGCGAAGAAAAAGGGAGAGCTTGGCCTTATCGCCAGCGATCTCATAGAATATTTACCAAAAGTTTTTTCTGTTTAATTTTATTTTTTGCTGGAGTAGCTCAGCTGGTAGAGCAACGGTTTTGTAAACCGTAGGTCGTCGGTTCGATCCCGACCTCCAGCTCCATCATTTTTAATTTTCGGGCAGGTACCTAAGTGGCCAACGGGGGGAGACTGTAAATCTCCTGGCTTTGCCTTCCCAGGTTCGAATCCTGGCCTGCCCATAATTTTATTTGAGGGAGTAAAGCCTCATGTCCGCCTTGAATCAATACGCCATCTTGCCCTTGATTGGTTGGGGTGCCGGGATAAACATTTATCTGACGGTGGCGCTGGTCGGTATTGGGGGCAGGGCACAGTGGTTTGATTTGCCAGACGGCCTGCAGGTGCTTACAAATCCTCTTGTCATTGGATTGGCCATTCTTGTTTATCTCATCGAATTCGTGGCTGATAAAATTCCACTGGTGGACTCTCTGTGGGACGCGGTCCATACCTTTATTCGTCCCTCCGGAGCGGCGCTAGTAGGATTCATGGCGGGAACGGATCAGGGCCTCGTGGCTCAAACCCTCTTCGCTCTCTTTACCGGGACCATTGCGCTTGATATGCATGCCGTAAAGGCCTCGACCCGTCTCATGATTAATACCTCACCTGAACCTTTCTCAAATATTGCCGCAAGCCTAGCGGAAGACGCGGCCGTAGCCGGCATGTTTTGGTTTTTCATTAAACACCCTATTCTGGCGCTTATCCTTTTAGCTCTAATTCTCGTGCTCACCTTCTTTATTCTCAGGGCATTATGGCGCTTTGTGTTGAAGTTTTTTCGCCGACCGCAGCCCCAGACACAAAAACAGGCTACTTAGGGGGGGGGGTAAATACTCTGAGTTTGGGTTGACAACCACTGTTAAAACATGTATGTTTACACTAAGAATAAGCAAAGCTGATCAGGGATTACTTAAAAGGGAGGCGATATGTCAGGACTGCTAGGAATTGTCATCTTGGTTTTGGATGTCATAGCAATTGTGGATGCCGTCAAGAACATACAGGATACGGGCAAAAAAGTTCTATGGATTGTTCTGATTGTGCTGCTGCCGGTGGTGGGTCTTGTGCTTTATTATCTTTTGGGAAGAAAGAAGTCGGCGTGAGGAGTCATCTTAAAATCAAAGCGAAGGAGAATGCAATGGGAAGAAAAATGAAAGTTTTAATCGGTTTGGTCGCCGGCCTTTTTTTGGCAGGGATCCAATCAGGCGTATGGGCGGGCGAGTATACGGATAAAAGCTACCATGATTCTGACGGCACTCACACGTACAAACATCCAAAACAGAAATCTTACACTAGCCCCTTCGATTACGGTCCGAGGAGCACTCCTTCTGTTAAAAGGATGCCTACGCCGGCCGGATGCAACTGTTTCACTTTTGACGGCACCAAATCTTTTGATCCCGATAAGCAGAAGCTGAGTTTCGCCTGGGATTTTGGCGACGGACAGACCAGCGATCAGCCGGTGGTCAATCATTGTTTTGAGAAGGCAGGGGATTTTACGGTAACGTTGACCGTTAAAGACAGCTCGGGGATGGTTTGCGATAATGGCATTACGACCGTTAAAGTCAGCCCCAACTTTCCAGCAGTCGCGGAAGCCGGTGACGATATTCGCGCTTGTGTTGGCGAATCCACATCCTTTGACGCTTCCGGCTCTTCCGCTTCAGGGTCGCCTAGTTATAAATGGGATTTCGGCGATGGACAAACTGGCGAAGGCAAGAGGGTTAGCCATGCCTATGAGAAGGCAGGCAATTACCGTGTCCTTCTGACCGTTGATGATGGAAAAGCCACCGAATGCTCTGTTGCCCAGGACTCGCTGACCGCCTCTATCTCTGATAGAGTCAGTGTCACCTTGGGAGGGGCCGATTCGACCTGTATTGGCAGGAATGTCGCGTTTAACGCGACTGCCACAGGCGGCGCTTCGAAATACTCGTGGGATTTTGGCGATGGGAGCACCTGGGAGGGTGGTTCAAGCGCAAGCCACGTTTACCAAAAGCCCGGCTCGTACACGGTAAGGGTTACCGCCGATAATGGTAAGGGCGATAGCTGTTCCGTGGATTCCGCAACCCACAACATCAAGGTGAGCGCAAATCCTATCGCGGACGCGGGCGAAAATCTCGCTTGCTGCGTCGGGGAATCGACCAGCTTTGATGGGTCCGGGTCCAGTCATCCAGGCGGTTTGCCGCTGTCCCATCACTGGGACTTTGGCGATGGCAGCACCGGAGAGGGAGCTCGAGTCAATCATTCGTACGATAAGAGCGGCACCTATCGCGTTGTTCTGACGGTAAAGGATGATTCCGGCAGCGAATGCGATTCGTCTACTGACTCGTTCACGGCAGTTGTTAACACGAAGCCGGAGGCAGTTATCGAAGTAAGGTAGTCTAGAGTCAATGAATTGAAAGATGGAAAAGGGTAGCTTCTTTTAAAAGGGAAGCTACCCTTTTTTATCTCAAGGAGACATGAAAATGTTAAAAGACTTCAAAGCATTTATTATGCGCGGCAATGTGATGGACATGGCCATTGGCGTTATTATTGGTACCGCTTTTGGAAAAATCGTCTCGTCGCTTATTGGTGATGTTCTCATGCCGCCCATTGGATTCCTGATAGGCGGCGTTGATTTTTCAAATCTTTTTGTTAATTTAAGCGGCACTTCATTCGCGAGTTTAAAAGATGCCCAAGCGGCCGGCGCTCCCACGATCAACTACGGCGTGTTCTTGAATAACATCATTAGCTTCTTGATCGTGGCCGCCACGATCTTCATTTTGGTGCGACAAGTCGCGAAGCTCACACCGAAGCCGGTGGAAGCCTCGAAGGTTCCGACGACCAAGCAGTGCCGCTTTTGTCTGTCGGAAGTTGCGATCAAGGCGACGCGCTGCGCCCATTGCACCTCAGAGAATATCGGATAGTCACCGCGAGGAGGAGCTGAAAATATGAGAATAAAATTTTTTATACCCCTGGTTCTGATCTTGGGACTCACTGCCTCTGACGCTTACGCAGTGGACTGGGGTTCCGTGCTAGGTTCGTTTGGAATCAACAAAAAGGCCACTCTGGGCAGCACCAAAATAGGGCAGGGCCTCAAAGAGGCGCTGCGCGTAGGGATCGATAGGTCCGTTCAGCTCGCCGGAAAGCAGGACGGCTATTTCGCGAATCAGGCGATCAAGATTCTTATGCCCGAGAAGCTTCGGCCCGTGGAGAGTATGCTGCGGAAGGTCGGGTTTGGCGCCAAGATGGATGAATTTGTGCTTAGCATGAACCGTGCCGCTGAGAGCGCCGCGCCCTACGCGAAAGATATTTTTATCAACGCGATTACAGACATGAGCATTGAAGATGCCGATGCCCTGATAAAGGGCGGGGATACCTCAGCCACGGCGTATTTTCAGAAAAAAACATCCGCTCAGCTGGCCCAAGTGTACAGGCCGATCGTTACAAAGACTATGTCCCAGTATGGAGTTGCCAACCAATATCAAGCGATCCTAGGGAAATATCAGTCCATCCCATTTGCAAGCAAGTTCCCGGCGCCCAGCATCGAAGATTACACGGTACAGAAATCTCTCGATGGGCTGTTTCTAACTCTCGGAGAGCAAGAGAAGCAGATCCGCCAAAACCCCGCAGCGAGGACGACCGACCTTTTGAAGCAAGTTTTCGGTCAAAAAGTATGAAAAAAATTATTATGGGTGTTTTAATCTTTTTTGCCGTCGTCGCTTTGGGAGTCACTATTTTTATAGCGACGTTTAATGCGGATCGGTTTCGCCCACAAATCGTTAAGTCGATAGAGGAATCGCTGGGCCAGCGGGCAGAGATTGGCCATCTTTCACTCCAATGGCGCGGAGGAATCGCGCTCGCCGCCAAGAATTTTAAACTTTATTCCGCCTCTGACTCGGCGGAGGGCAATCCGGCATTTCAGGTCGAGACCGTCGGTGTCGTCTTGCGGCTTCTGCCGCTCCTTAAAAAGGAGATACAGGTGGCTTCGATCGTTTTGGATAAGCCTAACGTTGAGATTGTGCGTGAGCCCGACGGCACTTTCACCATCGCGGGTATGCGTAAAACGCCTCAGAATAATGCAGAAGAGTCCTCAGGATCCGCCCATTCAAAAAATCCAGAGCTATCCATCGGCCTGATTCAGATTCAAAGCGGCCAAATAAATTTTAAGGATCGGTCAAAGACGCCCCCCTTTTCCCTGGAGGTACGTGACTTAGATCTGAAGGTCAAAGATTTTACTCCGGCCAAACCATTTGTATTTCAAGGGCGCGCGGCGGCTTTCAGCTCTGAGCAGAACCTGGAGTTGAGTGGCCAGATTCTGATTCCCCAGGAAAATAAGGCGGGATTTCTAAAAGATTTTATTTTTAAATCGGATCTCAGTCGACTCGATATTTCAGAGATTGAGAACACATTTCCTAATTTGAAAAGTATCGGAGTTAAAGGCCCCCTCAAAGGCTTAGTGGAAGCTCGTGTCAATGATTTGACGCTTGGCGCGGGGGGAGTGGCGGAAGGACCCGAGACCTCTTTTAATCTAAAAGAGGGCCGAGTTGTTTTTAGGTCATTGGAAAGTCCCGTTGAAAATATCGACCTTGAAATGGTTTTGCAAGGAGATAACGCCGAGTTAAAGAATCTATCGGCTGACTTTGCGCAGGGCACAGTAAAATTATCGGGTTCCTTGCAGGGAATCCGGGGGCCAGCCCAAACTCGCTTTCACGCGAGTATCCAGGGGCTGTCCCTGAACGCGCTAACACCGGCCAAAGCGCCGGGAGAGCCGGGGCTTATCGGTCGTGTTTCGGTAGAGTTTGAGGGGCAGGCGGTCGGAACCCAGTGGCCACAGATTTCAAAGACTGTCTCAGGCCAGGGCCGTTTTAGCCTGAGAGACGGGGTCATCACCAACTTTAACGTCGTTAGGGAGGTATTTAACCGCCTGTCTGTTTTGCCAGGCCTTGTGGGGAGGCTTGAGGGCCGGCTTCCCGAAAACTATCGCGCGACGCTTTCCTCCGATCACACCGTTCTGAGGCCTGTGGAGTTTACTTTTGCCGCACGAGACGGCGTATTTTTTACGGATAATCTGAGGGTTGATTCGGATCACTGTATTTTGTACGGAAGGGGACAGGTCGCGTTGGATAAGACGGTGATGGGAGATGGCTTACTTCAGATCAGCCCGGAGCTATCAGATGCATTTATGAGAAGCGTGAATGATCTCCAGCATATAATGAATGCCCGTGGCCAGATCGAGATCCCGTTTCGGTTTGGTGGAATTTTGCCGCAGGTGAAGATTGAACCGGACGTCAAAGCACTCACTTCGAAGTTTGTCGCGGGTAAGACGCAAGGACTGGTGACGGAGCTCCTACAGCCCAAAGAAGGCGCGGCGTCATCATCCGGTTCAGGAGGATCAACCGCTCAACAGCTCCTGGGAAGCCTCTTTCAGTAATCGGCTAATCACGTAGAGGTTCTTTTAAAGGTAGAATCCACGGGGCTGGCATTAGGTTGCGGGGCTGGGCGGCGAGATCTACCGTAGGGTCAATCATCAGTTCCGCTTTTCGGCCATTCAGTGAAATAAAAACACTCGCATGGACTTTTACGCCGGGAAACCCTTTTTTCTGAAATTCTTTCGCCAAGTGCTTGGCAAATTGTAAGATCATGTCAGGCCGCGTGCCCACCTTGTTTGCCTGGCGTGTGGTCAGATAATCCTTGGGGTTAATGTTCCAAGATTGTCTCGTGACAGGATCTACGACAACGAACAAATAGCGCATTTCCTTGTCTCTCAATTTCATATGCCAGGAGAAGCGGTGGCCTTCTTCTGTCCAGCTCACATCCCCCGGGTAAAGCCAATGCCTCAAAGGAAATAAGATCTGAAAAGAGGCGTAAAGAAGCAAGAGTCCGGACGTTAAGAGGGGGAGGCGGGGAGATCCGTTCAGTTGAGCCAGGGGAGGAGACGATCCCTGCCGCGCGGTTTTCCAGGGCAGCCGCTTCAGGATCTGTCGAGGCCAATCCGGGGGGAAAAAAAGCAGCGTTGCTGCGATCATGAACCAGGGGAAAATTCCGATATGAAAAATCTGTGAATTTGCCAGGTGGAAGAATAGGGCGGCGATAAAGGCCAGCAGGCGACTGCGCTTCCATAATAGAAGCGGAACAATCAAAAGGTCCAGAAAAAGGCCTCCGTAGCTGAAGAAGTAAGCAATGTGTTCGTGCGTCATGAACTGACTTAAGACGGGGAAAGGCTTGGGAAGCCATTCTCGCAAAGGCTGGGCATGAACGAGCCAATCTATGTTTAGCTTGGCGAGCCCCCCGTAGAAGTACACGATCCCGATCTGAAACTGAAGCAGCCAAAGCGTCCAAGCGGGGACCACCTCGGTTCGCGTGTGAGGTTTCCATAGGGTGTCCAGCGAAAAATTTCTATTGGCCGGCAGGAAGATCATCAAAAAGCTCACAAGGGAGATGAGATAGTTGTGGTTGAGATAAGCGGTCTGGTCCAAAAGGAAAACGTACGTGAAAGTGAGAAAGAATAAAATGGCGCTCAGCCGGTACCAAAGGCCCAGGAGGATGAAAAGGGCCAGGATCCCCCAGACGTAAAAAACAAGATACATCCAGTCGTCAGGCAACGGCGAAACCCACTCAAAGCCAAAATATTTAAACTGAAAGGTGGGTAGAATGTATTGGCGCAGAACAGTGCCCTTCGACAGATAACGAAAAGCATCCCATAGCATGAGCGCGCCAAACGCAATACGGAAGACAACAAGCCATGCGATGTCGATGGGCTCAAAGAGACGCTTTATAAGTGATCTGTTTGGTAGTGACATAAACCCCTTGTTTGGAAAATAGTGGAGCGGGTGGCGGGAATCGAACCCGCGTAGCGAGTTTGGAAAACTCGAATTCTACCATTGAACTACACCCGCGAAGCTTTTTATCTTACCGCATATTATATTAAACTCACATCAATTTTTCCATAGAGGAAAAAATCGGCAGATGCTATGCTAGGCACTTATGAAAAATATAAAAAACAAAATTGCGTCTACACTTTACGGGATAGGCTTATCCGCGAACGCCGCCACGGCACTTGGGCTGTTGTTCGCCGGACTGTCAGGGCTTCTTATTTATCAGGGGTATTTTTTCTGGGCCTCGGCGGCTCTTTTGATCTCGGGGGGCCTTGATTTGCTCGACGGGGCAATTGCCCGCGTATCCAAAAAAGCGAGTGCTTTTGGCGGGATTCTTGACTCCTCCCTGGACCGGTACGGAGACGGATTTGTTTTAGGTGGGGCTTTATTCTTTTGCGCGGCTCATGGGAAGACCCTTTACGCGGGTTTAGCGATGAGCGCGATGCTGGGCTCATTTTTGATTAGTTACGTAAGGGCGCGTGCCGAGTGTGCCATTGAAAAGTGCAAGGTAGGATTTTGGGAGAGGGGCGAGAGAACAGTTTTTCTAGCCCTTGGCCTACTCTTTAACAACTTGGCCGTGGTACTTTGGGTTTTGGGGGTAGCGACGCATCTCACGGCGGCCTTTAGGCTTGCGTATGCCAGTCGGCCCCAGGATCCACGCTGGACCGCCCCTAGTGCCCCCTGGGGGATTCGAAACCTCATACTCCATACGGGGGGTAGAGAGAGCCCGGTTTACTACGCCAAGGTGGCACTTCTGTTCCTGGCGGTGGCTTTTTTGCGCCTGCCGTTTTAGTCACGGCCCCCTTCATTTTTTATAGATAAAAAGGTGTTGACATGGAAGGAAAAAACATTATACTTGTAAAGTTGTCATCAAGCTCAGTAGTATCCTAAGATCAAAAATTGTTTACGGTTACGCAAAGAGGATCTGGTATAGTAAGTGATCTCGTGCTGCGGTAGCTCAGCTGGTAGAGCACGTGCATGGTAAGCACGAGGTCCTCGGTTCAATCCCGAGCCGCAGCTCCATTTTGTGTTGTGGTGATTATAAGACTAGTTTAGTAAAAGCAATCGTCATCATAAAATAATTTTAGAAACGGGGAGTAATAGAAAATGTCCAAAGAAAAATTCGAGCGCACTAAACCTCACGTGAATATCGGAACCATCGGCCACGTTGACCATGGCAAGACTACGTTGACTGCAGCCATCACCACGGTTCTCTCCAAAAAAGGCTTCTGTGAGGCACGCGCTTT
>CAZDBQ010000057.1:0-5044 GCA_964503765.1 uncultured Planctomycetia bacterium
AAATGAGCATTTCTCCCACGGTGGGGGCATTGAGCAAGTGCTTTAATCGATTTATTTCCAGCGGATTTTACAATCATTTGCGGACCGATATCGCGTCAGGGCTTAAAAAAATTCCGAAAGTCGGAAACCAAATGGTGGCGAAGGCTAAAAAAATTGACGAAGGACTAAAACATCTCTTTGTGCCGGGACTTTTGTTTGAGGAGCTGGGGTTCAGGTATTTTGGGCCCCTAGATGGACACAATATCGAGGGACTCATCCAGATCCTGGATAATATTTCAAAGATTAAAGGGCCAGTGATGCTCCATGTCGTGACGAAAAAAGGGAAAGGCTACGCCATTGCTGAAGCCGACCCCGCCAAGTGGCATGCCTCCACACCTTTCGAGATCGAAACCGGTAAAGTAAAAAAAATTTCTACGCAGAAAACCTACACACAGGTTTTTGGGCAGACAGCGGTGGAATTAGCCGAGAAAAATCCGAAGGTCATCGCGATTACCGCGGCTATGTGCGAGGGAACTGGCTTGGTGGAATTCTCTAAAAAATTTCCTGATCGTTTTTTTGATGTGGGCATCGCTGAGGAACACGGCGTTTCTTTCGCGGCGGGTCTTGCCGAAGCGGGCATTCGGCCGCTGGTTTCGATTTATTCAACTTTTTTACAGCGCGCGCATGACCAGGTTATTCACGATGTCGCCCTTCAGAATCTTCCCGTCATTTTCTGTCTTGACCGGGCGGGCCTCGTCGGAGAAGACGGCCCTACGCATCACGGTGTCTTTGATATTGCCTCTTTGAGAAAAATACCGGGCCTGACGCTGATGGCGCCGCGGGACGGACGCGAGCTCCAAAAAATGCTCGAATACGCGGTGACTTATGTAGAGGGGCCGATTGCCGTGCGTTACCCGCGAGGGGCGGTGGCCGAAGAATCATCTTCTCCTTTAAAAGGGACAGAACCTGCTTCCATAAGGCAGGGGAAGGCTGAGCTGTTACGCCGAGGCAAGGACGTGCTCATCTTGGCGTTGGGAAGTATGGTTTACACGGCCTATGAGGTGGCAGAGCTCCTGGCTCTCCAGGGGATCGAGGCGGCTGTGGTGAATATGCGGTTTGTAAAACCCCTCGACGAAGAATTGATTCTTCCTTTGGCAAGGGAGACAGGTTGTGTTCTCACCTTAGAGGAAGGCGCGCTTATAGGAGGTCTTGGAGGCGCGATTCTTGAGCTTTTTGAAAAACACCAAATTTTATCTTCACTGAAAATAAGGACGTTAGGCATCCCTGATCGTTTCATTGAGCACGGGAAGCGTGAGTCGTTGCTGGATTCCTTGGGGTTATCGGTTTCTAAAATTAGAAACGAAATTCTTCAAATGCTTTCGCCGGAAAAATTTCCAACCAACGGTACCCCTAGAATAGGAACAGAAAAAAAAGTGAGTGTTCATGCCTAAAGCTATTAGCAACGGAAATCTCGCTTTGGTCAATGGAGCCATCGTCTGGGCGATTGAATCCGCCGGGGCTGTCACCAAGGCCAATGAGAAATTAATGTTCTCCGCCGGTTATCCCATTACCCCTGTTAACGAAGTCACCGAATATCTTGGCCGTATCTGTCGTGAAGTGAACGCGACGTTTATTCAGGCGGAGAGTGAAATCGCCTCAGGAAATATGGTGATTGGAGCCGCCGCGGTGGGCACACCCGCGCTTACGGTGACGTCTAGCCCAGGCATTAGTCTGATGCAGGAAGCGATTTCTTACGCGGCAGGCATGGAGCTGGGCGGACGCGGGCTTGTGTATGTGGACGTGGTGAGGGGCGGCCCGGGGCTGGGGAATATTCAGGGCGCACAGTCTGATTTTAACCAGGCGGTGTTAGGAGGCGGCCACGGGGATTACCAAAATATTGTCTTGGCTCCCGCTTCAGCTCAAGAGATGTTTGATTTTGTTAGAACCGCTTTCAGACTTTCTTACCAGTATAAAATTCCGGGCTTTATCTTGAGTGACGGTTATGTGGGACAGTTAAAAGAATCTTATGACATCCCCGATACCATCAAACCATTGGAAACGCGTGTTTCCAAAGACGTCCGGACTTCCATTTATGTGCGCGAGGGAGTTTTGGAAGAACACAATTGGAAATTGTTAAGACGTTTTGAGGAGCTTAAAAAGGATCCTATTCTCCAGAAGATGAGCGTTCAGCCATACCGTCTGGATGATCCGGACGGGCCCGCCGAAATTATCATTGTCAGTTACGGATTTTTTTCTAGAATCGGCTGTGGCATTGTGGATCGCGCGCGGGAGATGGGAATTCCTGTCGGACAGATAAGTCTCAAAGCCCTCAATCCTTTTCCGGAAAAAGAAATTCTTGAGGCGGTAAAAAAATACGGGCCGCTCTACGTGATTGAGGGAGGGATCAACCAACTTTGCGAACGCCTTCGCACCGTTGTGGGGAGTACTGGGGTTGTCGGCACCTGCCAAAGGCCCGGTGGCACCCTTCCGAATGAAAAGGAAGTGGTCTCGGATCTTGAATTTTTAATTAAGGAAATCAGAAAGCCGGAATTTCATAAAAATTTCGCCGATTACCGCAAGGTAATATCCAACCCAAAAGTGTTTCGCATTAATCGTGGGGACAATTTTAACAAAATCGGGCTTACGGATTCTACGTACGATGTCGAGTACAAAACCGGCATGGAGGGGAAGAGGCCAGAGCCCCGCAAGGCGGAATCCATGACGGATAAAAGCATGTATTACTGCGCCGGTTGTGACCACAAACACAGCACCGAAGCGCTGGGTGTGGCTTTCGATGCTCTAAAAGATTTTGATGTGACTCTTTATTCTCCGGTGGGTTGCTCCATTTTTCTTTATGATTTTTTCAAAAAAGAACGCGTCAATAATATCCAAGTGCCTCACGGAAGAGGGCCCGCCGCGGCATCCGCTTCCAAAAGATCCAAGCCTGATTCCATTGTGGTCTGTTATCAGGGGGATGGTGATGCGTTGGACATAGGGTTGGGGGAGCTCCTGCACGCCTCCGCGAGGGGCGAGAAGATTACCGTAATTTTAATCAACAACGGTACCTACGGCATGACAGGGGGACAGTTGTCCGCCACCACGCCACTTGAACAATTCTCTAAGACGACTCCCAAAGGACGGGATTCAAACCAGAACGGTTTTCCGATAGATGTTTCCCAGCTGCTTCATCGGCAGGGGGTTAGTTATTACCGCCGCACGCTTTTAGGGACTCCTGAGCTAAACCAGCAATTTTCCAATTTTCTTTTCCAGGCGCTCCTTCATCAGATCAAGGGAGACGGGATGAGTGTGATTGAGGTGGTCGCCGCGTGTACCGAGCATCAAAGAGCCCCTAAGGAAATTATTGAGGCATTTAAAACAGCGGGGAAGAAACTCCATCAAATCTTGTTGTCCAAAGAGTACGCGGCCACGACGATGCCAAAGACGTTTCCTTTGGCGGTAGGCTGGGGGGATGATTTTCAAAACCCTGATGAGGTTTTAAATACGGCAAGACAGGCTAGAAACAGCCAGACACAAACCTTAAGCTCCGAAACCCGCTACAGCGATTACCTAAAGACGCTGGAATCAATGGGACTTTTTCTTAAAACTCATTCTGAAGAGACCAAAGAAACAAAGGATATCCGTTTTTATCTCTGCGGGGAAGGCGGCCAAGGGGTGCAGTCGCTGGCGGATATCTTGATGAAAGCGGGAATTACCAAGTACGCCTATAATTCTCCTTGGTATGAGCCTGAAGTGACCAAGGCTAGAACCGTGGCAGCCGTGACGTTGTCCAATAATCCAAATGTCAGCCCAAACCCTCAGGTGGGGGAAGTGGATGTTTTAGTCTGTATGACTCCTCAGATGTATTTTGAGAGGAAACATTTTGTTAAAAAAGGTGGGCTCATCATCGTAGATAGCCAAGGGGTTGACATCAAAAACGGCGAATATGAATACACCATCATCAATGTGCCGGCGGCCAGTATCGCGATGACGCAGGTGAAGGAGAGGCGCTGTGCCAATATCGTACTTTTGGGAGTGCTCAACCAGCATTTAGAACTTTTTAAGGATGAAGTTTTGGAACAGACTATCCGCACTAACATTCCACGGGCGGCGGAAATAAATATTCAGGCTTATCGCGTTGGCAGGAGTACTCTTATTTCTGGGTTAAAACAAGATCGTTGATTTCTATCTTCTTGCCCTGAATTAAATCCTTTATATTGCAGGCGCTCATCACGTCTCGCACCTCAAGCACGGAAAGCGTCCCAATCGACTCCCCATTTTTCTTGATGAACAGGGTCGCGTCATTTTTTATTCCGTCGACTTTACCGACGTCTACAACCACAAATCCATGATCCTTATTAATGGCCAGGACTCTTCCTTCTTTCTTGGAGACTTTTCTGGAATCCGTTTTTTTGTCCTGAGACGCGTTGGGGTTCACCTCGATGGATCCTAGATCGACCATGCTCCACTCGCTGTCGATTATTTTCCGAGCCTGAGCGATTGTCTCCTCCAAAGTAATTTTGGCGATATTGATTTCAGCTATCTTATCGTGCGTTGTTTGATAGAGTCTGTCCAGTCTCCGTGATAACGCTTTATTCTGATCGTTGAGATTTCTGATTTCTTCTTCTTTTTGCCTTATTTTTTGAATAAGCTCGTCAGAATCCCCTGAAGGAACCTGGGAGGCGGACGCTAGTGCCGCGGGGTCACTCTTTCTTATTCTTTCAATCTCTTTTGTTTTGTTGATCAAAATTTCTTCGAGGTATGATTTTTCCTCGATCGCGGAGTCCAAATTAGTGCCAATTTTCTTGATTTCATTTTGGAGAGATTCATTTTCACTCTTGAGCCCTGTGAGAGAATCTTTTATCGCCTGTTTTTCTTTTTCTGAATTCGCGATAAGGTTCTGGTTTTCTTCTTCTAATTTTTTAAGGGACTCATAGAGCTGTTTTGATTCCGCCAGAAGTGACTGGTTTTGCTTGGTTAGGGTAGTGTTTTTTGTAAATAGAAAAACCGTGAACACAGACGAAATGACTGTGGCAGATACCAAAACCGTACCGAGGATAGATTGAAG